>SCPY01000269.1 GCA_004299495.1 bacterium
CCTCTTTGCTTAAGGAGGCAAGCGATGGAGGCGGACGCCTTTTTGAAGTCAGCGGTCCGGTGTATGAAAAGATTGCCTTTGGCAACCGAAGCGAGGGTGTTATCGCGGTGGCTGTTCGTCCGAGAGCATCCCTTAAGGACATACCCATAAGGGAAAATCCTCTTTTTGTGGTAATAGAGGGTATAGAAAAGCCCGGTAACTTGGGGGCGATTATCAGGACAGCCCAGGCCGCGGGGGCGGACGCGGTCTTGGTGGCGGATGCGCGTACCGATATCTATAATCCTTACGTGGTGCGTTCAAGCATAGGGGCGTTATTTGAGGCCCGTGTGGTGCAGGCCGAATCCGGAGAAATAATTTCCTGGCTTAAAGAGCGCGAAGTGAGGATAGCCTGCGCCTGCGTGAAAGGGGATATGGCGTATACTTCTGTTGATTTTCGGGGGCGGCTCGCCATAGCCGTAGGCAGCGAGGAAAAGGGACTCACCGGCCTCTGGAAAGAGAGCGCGGATTCCAGGGTTACCATACCTATGGCAGGTAAAGTAGATTCGCTTAATGTGTCTTGCGCGGCGGCGATATTGCTCTTTGAAGCCGTGCGCCAGAGGGGGGATATCGCCAGGAGGTAATATATGCCTTATGAAACCGCTGTCAAAAAAGCCTGGGAGGCGCTTGAGGATTTATCCGAAGGCAGGATTGCCTATGAAGTTGCTTTGCTGGGAGACAGGTATGAGGTGAACCTGAAAGACAAAAGCATATTCTCAAATTCCTGCAACGTGCCGGCCAAGGAATATCTCGCCATACTGATATTGCATTATTTAATCGGTTCCCTGAAAGGGGCCTATATCCCCAGCGGAGAGTGGATTTCTTTTAAGGATATAGAAGGCGGAGAGACGTATTATCCCGCCTATCGAAAAAGCGTGATAGAAAGGCTGTTAAGGAAATTCGGGGAGAAGCCGGAAAATTTACTGAGCGTGCCGGAACGTTTCAAGGGGGTTACGGTTGAGGGGATAGCTGATGCCGCTATTGAGATCGAGACCTTTCTTAATGTAAAGGTAAGGGTAGCCATTTGGAAAGGCGATGAGGAGTTTGGCCCCGAGGCGAGCATCCTCTATGACAGAAATCTGACCCGGATTTATACTATGGAAGACATCACGGTCTTTTCGCATTTTATCGTGGGCAATCTCTAAAATAAAGCTATGCGTAAAATTATCTATGCGCTTTTAATTATGCTATTATGTATTGGGATTATTTATTCCCTTACGCGTAAGCCGGGGCTTAGCAAGATTGAATCCGATACCCGCGCGCTTGTCCGGGCCATAATCCAGAAAGAACAGCCCGCCGCTAAGGCTAAAGAGGAGGTTAAGCGTCCGGAGCGTGTCGGAGAGAAGATAGCCTATGACGTAAAACTGGGAAAGATTTCTCTGGGCAAGGCAAAATACAGCCATTTGCCAAACGTTGAGCTTGACGGAAAACCGGCAATCCATATGACTTTTGAGACCAGATTGACGCGTTTCTCGGACATAGAGAATATTTACAGCGATCCTGATACTTTCCTGCCGCTTAAAATAGAGCGCGCGATATCTTCCTGGCCGCTTTCGGAAGAGATTTTTGAACTGTACGACCAGAAAAACTTCACCCTCACTATTACTAAACATAAATCCGGCAAGGGGCGGCAGCGCACCATAAAAAAAGACAGCCCTATCCATAACGCGATAATGCTTCCGTTCTATGTGCGGCGCATGGAGGAGATTGACGCGGGATGGTCAATGACCGTGAACCTGCCTAACCAGAAGTTTGAAATAAAATTTGTTTCCATGGAAGATGTGGCAGTTCCGGCCGGATCTTTTAAGGCCTATCATTTTAAAAGCGCTCCGGAGAGGTTTGAGGTATGGGTGAGCGCCGATGAGCGTAAAATCCCGGTGAAAATAAAAGGAAACGGAGCTTTGGGATACACCCTGGTGATGAGGGAATACAGCATTTAATTTCCTATGGCGATGTTATTCTTAATTCTTCTGTTGTGCGCGGCTGTCGCGCTTATCGCGCTTTTGCTTGTGCCCGCCGAGGCTATAAAGCAATTATATAAAGGCAGGCCGCGCCTTTCCGGGCTTACTCTTAATATGCGTTCCGATTCCGGAGGGGAGCCGGATACAGCCGCTCCGGGCAAAGGCATTTCGGCACAACAGCCATTGGCTTCTCCGGAGAGCAAGGCGGAAGAATTAGCGGTAAAGTTAAAGGCTGCCCGCGAGGATATTCGCAAGCTTCAGGAAGATGCTGCCTTAGCAAAAAATAGCGAATCCGCGGCCCTTGCCGAGCTGAGTAAGTTCAAGCTGGGAACGGAAAAAGACGCAAGCGATCAGGAGAACCGCAAGAAGGAAATTCGCGAGCTCGCCGACAAACTGCTTGAGAAGGGCCGTGAATATGAAAAAGAGTTTTCGCTTAATCTAAGCCTCAATAAAGAATTAGGCGGGTATAAAGAGAAGTGCGAGCGTTTAGAAAGCGAAAACCGCCAGCAGGGCGAGAAGTTAGCGCTTTTAGAGGGGCATGTTAAGGCCTACAAGGAAGAGCTAAAGAAGCAGGCCCAGCTTATCTCTGAATTAACTAAAAAGAATGATGAGGCCCAATGGGTTTCCAAGAAGGAATATGAGGCGCTCCAGGCGCGGCTGGTAAAGGGAAAAGAAGATGAAAAGGGGATTGATGAAGAAGGAAGGCCTGCTTAGGGTTGAGAAGGCTCAATGCCTAAAGGGAAAAGTTAAGGCCTCGCCTTCTAAGTCCTATACGATAAGAGCGATTGCCTGCGCCGCGCTTTCCGGCAGCGCAAAAATTATAAATCCCCTTATTTCAGAAGATACCCAAGCCGCGATAGTGGCTTTCGGGAATCTGGGAGCGTTGATAAAAAAGAGAGGAAATACCCTTAAGGTAAAAGGCTTTGGCGCAAGGCCGTCTTTGGCCGGTGAGGTAAATGTGGGAGAGTCAGGGACCCTCCTGCGTCTGATTCTGCCTATTATCGCTTTAGGGAAAGGAAGATTCTTGGTGCGCGGAGAGGGCACTTTACTTAAGCGGCCCCATAAAGCGATAGCGGAGGTTTTATTGTCTCTGGGAGCGCGTATTCAAGGCAAAGACAGCGAATTCCGGCTTCCTCTGCGTATTGACGGCAGGGGGGGGCTTGGCGGCGGAAAGGTCAAAGTGAGCGGACAGATGAGTTCGCAGGCGATTTCCTCCCTCTTAACCGTGGCGCCTCTCGCCGTACATGATGTGGAACTCGTGGTTAAGGACAGGGTAGTCTCCGCGCCATACATTGATATCACTTTAAACGTGCTTAAGCGCTTCGGGATAAAGGTGAAAAGGCAGGGATACAAAAGATTCTTCATCAAAGCTCCGCAAATTTATGAACCCAAAGAGGATTTTATAATTCACGGAGATTATTCTTCAGCGGCATTTTTAATCGCCGCGGGATGCCTGGTTGAGTCGGATATTACCATAACCGATCTGGTCAAAGACAGCCAGGGCGACAGGAACATTATTCAGATTCTTAACAGTATGGGCGCGAAGATAATTCATGCCAATGGTTGCGCGCGTATCCGGGGCCCTTTTAATCTTAAGGGCAGGGATATTGATTGTTCCGATACCCCTGATTTGGTGCCTATCCTGGCGGTGGCAGGCTGTTTTGCCAAAGGCAAAACAAGGATACGTAATATCAGCCATCTGGCGTATAAGGAAAGCGATAGAATCCAGGCCCCCGCAGGCGAACTCAGGAAATTAGGGGCCAATATCCGCGCAGGCGCGGATTCCTTAATCATAGAAGAATCCGGTTTAAGGCCCGCGGTAGTGAGCGGCTGTAATGACCACAGAATAGCCATGGCCCTGGCGGTGTGCGGTTTAAGAATAGGCGGGATAGCCATTAAAGGCGTTGATTGCGTCAATAAGTCTTATCCCCGCTTTATCCCGGATATGGAATCGCTGGGCGCGAGATTTATTATTAAGAATTGAGCCGGAGCCGCTCAAAAAATCTTGCCCCGTCTTATATTTCGTGGTATACTAATAGGTTATCTTAAGAGAAATTTAGTTCGCGGCGCAATTTAACTGCTTATAGAGGAGGTTATCTGTTATGTCTGGACATTCAAAGTGGGCAAGTATAAAACATAAGAAAGGCGCGGCTGATGCCAGGAAGGGCGCCCTTTATACCAAGCTTATCAAAGAGATAACGATGAGCGCGAGAAACGGCGGGGGGAATCCGGATATGAATCCGGCCTTACGCACCGCGATGAACAAGGCCAGAGAGGCGAATATGCCCTCTGATAACGTGAAAAACGCCATTAAACGCGGCACCGGAGAATTGCCGGGTGTGGTATATGAGACCGTGACTTATGAGGCCTATGGCCCGGCGGGCGTTGCCATAATGATTGAGGCGCTGACTGATAACAAAAACCGTACTACCGCGGAACTGCGCAACATTCTTTCTAAGAAAAGCGGGAATATGGCGGGTGCCGGCTCTGTGGCATGGATATTTCAAAAAAAGGGCTATATAGTCGTAGATAAGGCCGCTGTTAAAGAGGATGTGCTTATGGATGCCTCTTTAGAGGCGGGGGCGGAGGATATAAAATCTCAGGAAAAAAGCTTTGAGGTGCTGACTATCCCTCAGGATTTCGAGAAGGTAAAATCTCACCTTCAGGAAAAAGGCATAGCCTATCAAAGCGCGGAGGTAACTATGCTGCCTACTTCGGTTATTAAAGTGTCCGGAGCGTCTGAGGCAAAGCAGATATTGAGTTTAGTTGAGGCGCTCGAAGACCACGACGACGTGCAGGAGGTCTATGCTAATTTTGATATTCCCGATGAATTGATTGAGCAGGTAGCGGCGGCCGGTTAAGTCTATATGCGTATCGCGGGGATTGACCCGGGGTTGCGTACCACAGGTTACGGCTTGATTGACAGCCAGGGATTGAAAGTGAAATTGGTTGAGGCAGGCTATATCCGCACCAATCCGAAAGAAAAAATACAGGGCCGCCTGGGCCATCTGCACAGGGCAATAGGCGCGATAATTAGTAAGTTTAACCCGGAAGTTATGGTTTTGGAAAAATTATATGCCCATTGGAGGCACCCTGCCACGGCTTACGCTTTAGGCCAGGCAAGGGGGGTTATTTGCCTGGCGGCAAAAGAAAATAATATCGAACTGGTGGAATATGCCGCAACCAGGATAAAGAAGGCGATTGTAGGCAAAGGCCATGCCTCTAAGATGCAGGTCCAGCGCATGATTCAGCATTTGTTCTCCTTGTCCCAGGCGCCCGCGCCCGCGGATGTGAGCGATGCCCTGGCATTAGCGGTGGGGCATTCGTATATGATGAAGAAGCCGCAATGATTGCCCAGATTTCCGGTAATGTCATACGGCAGAATCAGAATTCGCTGCTGATGGATGTTTCGGGGATTTGCTACGAGGTCCTTGTGCCTACCGCCATCATGCAGAGAATCAGCAAGCTGATAGATAAGGAGCGGGCGCTAACCCTTATCACATATCATTACCACAGCGTCGAGCCGTCAAAGTCGGTCCCTATTTTAATTGGCTTCCTAAATGAGATAGAGCGGGATTTTTTCTTGCAGTTTATTACGGTTTCCGGAATCGGGCCCCGCGCGGCCCTGAGGGCGCTGGCCGCCTCTTTTTCAACCATTGCCCAGGCCATAGATGAAGGCAATGCCGGTTTCTTAAAATCCTTGCCGGGAATCGGAAGCCAGCGCGCGAAAGAGATTATCGCCAAACTCCAGGGTAAGGTGGGAAAATTCGGCCTTATTCAAGACGACGGATATAAAGATGAATCACGCGCGATAGCTGCTGATGATACAGCGCAAGAGGCGGTGGAGGTGTTGGTTCAACTTCAGTATAAAAGGCAGGAAGCAAAAGAGATGGTGCGCCAGGCATTGGAAAGGGCGCCACATATCAATCATACCGAAGAACTGCTTAACGAGGTATATAAGCATAAGGTAAAAAAATAACCAATGAACGAAGAGAACCAGTCCAGTATAAATTATAAGGCGGCAATTGAGGCGTTTTTATTTGTCAGCGAAAAGCCCTTATTGATAGAGCAGGTTAAGGGCGTATTGGATGGCATGGAAGCGGATAAAATACGGGATACGCTCTTAGAGTTAAAGAGCGATTATGAGAAAAGCGAGAGGGGCCTGCGCATTATTGAGATCGCGGGAGGCTTTCAGATTGTTACTTCCCCGGAGGCCGCGGAGACCCTAAGGAAGTTTTACAAGCTCCGGGATGCCCAGCGATTAAGCAAATCCGCCCTGGAAACCCTGGCGATTATCGCCTATAAGCAGCCGGTTACCCGCCTGGACATAGAGTCCTTGCGGGGGGTAAATGTTGATAGTATGATAAGAAGCCTGATGGAAAAAAATCTTATCCGTATCGCCGGGAGAAAAGATGTCATCGGCAGGCCTTTCGTTTATTCCACTACGAAACAATTCATGGAGTACTTCGGACTTGCGTCATTAGCTGACCTGCCGAAGGTGGAAGAATTAGCTAAAGGCGCGCAAAGCGCGCAGGACCCGGCACAATTACTCAGCCTAAGCAATAGGACTGAAAACTTTATAAGCGCGGTTAAGGATAACTCTAATGAACCTTGAAAACTTAAGAAAACAGATTGACAGTATCGATACGCACATCGTAAATGCCCTGGGCAGGCGATGTGAAATTACCCTGAAGATCCGTAAGCTCAAAAAGAAATTGGGCAGGCAAATTTACTCTCCGGAGCGCGAGCGGCAGGTCTTGAGCCGCTTAAAAAAGATAAAGCGCGGCCCTCTCTCTGATGAGGCGCTGGAGGCAATCTACCGCGAGATTATGTCCGCGGCCCTTTCCCTGGAGAAGCCGTTAACCATCGCCTATCTTGGGCCTGAGGCAACCTTCACGCATTTAGCAGCGATAAAAAAATTCGGCCAGCAGCTGGCCTATCTGCCTTGCGATTCCATATCCAGCGTATTCAGAGAGGTGTTGAAACATAATGCTAACTACGGGGTGGTGCCGGTAGAAAATTCTATTGAAGGCGCGGTGACCCACACCCTGGACATGCTGATTGACTCGGATGTAAAGATATGCGCTCAGATTGTGATGAATGTGTCGCATAATCTGTTAAGCGAGTGCGCCAGAGGGGATATCCGCAAAATTTATTCTAACCCCCAGGTATTTGCGCAGTGCAGGCTCTGGCTGAAGGAAAATTTCCCTAAGGCTGAGCTTATAGATACTCCTTCTACCAGCCGGGCGGCCCAGATTGCCAGGGATAATAAGAACACCGCTGCCATCGCCTCAATCTTAGCGGCACGGGTGTACGGGCTTAAGGTAATCGCTAAAGATATAGAGGACTCTCCCAGCAATATTACCCGTTTCCTGGTAATCGGAGAAAACGGCGCCGGGCCGACAGGCAATGATAAGACCTCGGTGGTCTTCTCCATAAAAGACAGGGTGGGGGCATTGTATGACATGCTTTCCCCTTTTAAGAAATACCGCATCAACCTTACCAAGATAGAATCCCGCCCCTCCAAAAAAAGGGCCTGGGATTATTATTTCTTCCTGGATTTAGAAGGCCATATCCAGGATAAAAATACCGCGAGAGCCCTAAAAGAATTAGAGTCGCGCGCCAAGTTCTTTAAGATACTCGGCTCATACCCAAACGCGGAATAAAAGTTTTAACCCACAATGATTAACAGGAAAATCCTAGAGATTGCCCCGTATCAGCCGGGCAGGCCTATTGAAGAGGTGCAAAGGAGCTTAGGCCTTAAGGAAGTTATTAAGCTTGCCTCTAATGAAAACCCCCTTGGCCCCAGCCCAAAGGCGGTTTCGGCAATTAGAAAATCGCTGGGTAAGCTTAACCGCTATCCGGAAGGCTCTTGTTTTCTTTTGCGCCAACGCCTTGCTAAGGGCTTAGGCGTTAAGCCGGGCAATCTGATTTTCGGAAACGGCTCGGATGAGATTATTGATATAATTATTAAGGCATTTTCCGAGCCGGACGACGAAATTATTACCTCAGATACCACCTTTCTGGAATATAAAATCATCTCCCGGCAAAATGGCAGGCGGGTTCGGCTCGTTCCCTTAAAAGATTTCAGGTATAATTTATCGGCGATAAAAAAGGCAATAGGCCCAAAGACAAAAGCCATATTTATTGCTAATCCTAATAATCCCACAGGCACATATGTGAACAAGGAGGAGGTGGATAATTTCCTTAAGGCCTTGCCAAAACGCGTCGTGGTTATTTTTGACGAGGCCTATCTGGAATTTGCGGATAGAAGAGATTTTCCGAAGAGCCTGTCCTATTTCAGGCAGGGCAGGAATATAATTATCTTAAGAACATTCTCTAAGATTTACGGCCTGGCGGGGTTGAGAATTGGTTATGGGATTGCCGGAGAAGAGCTTATCCGGTACATGGAGCGCTGCCGCCAGCCGTTTAATGTAAATACCCTTGCCCAGGAAGCGGCGAGAGCGGCATTAGGCGATAGCGATTTTGTAAAGAAGGCGCAAAGGTTGGCCCGGGAGGGAAAGAAATACCTTTATCGCGAATTGAATAAGCTGAAAATGGATTATATCCTGTCCGCGGCAAACTTTATCTTGATTGACATAGGCCAAGACGGCCTCGCTGTCTTTAATAAGCTTCTTAGACAGGGTGTGATTGTCAGGGATATGCGCCAGTATGGCCTGAAAAATTTTATTCGGGTCACCATCGGTACATATAAGGAAAATAAGAAATTTATTAAATCACTAAATAAAGTCTTAGCTTAGACAGCTTTAAGGCGGCCAAGCGACGATAAGGAGAATTATAAAAATTCTAAGACAGATAATGGCATTAGGCGCAATGCTATTGTTTATGCTTGCTGGTTCATTGGCTTCTTATGCCAGCGATGGCCAAGAACTGATACAGGCAGCGCAAAATGGGGATATCGCAAACGTTACAACCTTGCTTGCTCGGGGAGCAGATGTAAACGCCAAACGCACTAGCGATGGTTGTACAGCCTTGGGTTTGGCATCTGGCGCGGGACATAGCGAGATAGTAAAAATATTGCTTGATAAGGGTGCGGATGTGAATGCTAATTACCTCATGACAGCTTTGATGATGGCATCCAAGGCAGGCCATAGCGAAACAGTAAAAATCTTGCTCAATAAGGGCGCGGACATAAATACTAAATCGGCTGGCAGTGATGGCCACACGGCCCTAGGCCTTGCGTCTCTAGAAGGCCATAGCGAGATCGTGAAAATTCTGCTTGAAAATGGAGCAGATGTGAATATTAAAGACAATAACGGTCATGCAGCCCTAATGTTAGCGTCAATGACAGGTAATAAAGAGATAGCAAAAATCCTGATTGATAATGGAGCGGATGTAAATGCTAAAAATAATGTTTACACGCCATCGGTTTATGCATCTTTAGAAGGACATGGCGAGATAGTGAAAATGCTGCGCGATAAAGGATCTGAGGTAAATCTTAGAGACAGTGATGGCATAACCGATCTTATGAAGGCGTGTGAGGAAGGCCGTAGCGATGTAGTAAAAATCCTACTCGCTCAAGGAGCAGATGTAAACGCCAAGGATAATAATGGCCTAACTGCCTTAATGCGGGCATCTCTAATAGGCCATAGTGATATAGTTAAAATTCTGCTTGATAAAGGAGCAGATGTAAATGCCAAAGCAACCAACTATGCTGATGATACTGCCTTAAGCCTGGCATCTCTTGAAGGCCATAGTGAAATAGTGAAGATGCTTCTTGATTATGGTGCTGATGTAAACATCAAACATAGAGATGGTTTAACGGCCTTGATGCTGGCATCTCTATCTTTAACAAGCAATAGCGAGACGGTTAGAATTCTGCTTGATAAAGGAGCAGATGTGAACGCCAAAGATAGCAAAGGCGTAACGGCTCTTATGCGGGTCTCTCGGGGAGGTCCTGGCTATAATGATAAAGCAAAGATCCTGCTTGATTATGGCACAGATGTAAATATTAGAGATAATAGTGGCCGCACGGCCTTGATGATAGCGTCTCAAGCAAATCAAAGCGAGACAATGCAACTTCTTAAAAAAGCAGGGGCCAAAGAATAGCTTACTGTGAGCGGCTTAATCGCAAAATAGAGGAGAAATAATGGATTATTACTACTTATTTAACCAAAATATAGAGAGGGGAATATGATTATTGTTCTGCGTCCGGGGGCAACGGAAAAACAGGTTGAGCATATAGTTGAGCGGGTAACCAAGCTGGGGCTTAAGCCGATGGTTTCTAAAGGTACCGAGCGCACCATTATCGGAGTTATCGGACCGGAAGATATCCTGCGCTCTACCCCGCTAGAGGTGTTTGAGGGCGTGGAAAAGGTAATGCCGGTCCTGGCGCCCTACAAATTAGTCTCCCGGGAATTTCGCAAGGAGAATTCCATAATTGATATAGGTAAGGGTGTTAAAGTCGGCGGCCAGGAGCTCATTGTTGTCGCGGGCCCCTGCGCTATTGAGAATTATGAAATGTTATACCAAACGGCAAAATTGGTAAAATCTTCCGGAGCAAAGGCCTTGCGCGCGGGGGCGTTTAAGCCCAGGACTTCACCCTACACCTTTCAGGGGCTTGGCGAAGAGGGGTTAAAATATCTCAAGGATGTGGGAGAAAAGCTGAATATGCCTACCGTAACCGAGGTAATGGATACCCGGGACATAGAATTGGTAGCGCGTTACGCAGATGTGCTGCAGATAGGCGCGCGCAATATGCAGAACTTTATTCTTTTAAAAGAGGTGGGGTTGACCAAAAAGCCGGTGATTTTAAAACGCGGGCTTTCGGCAACGGTTAAGGAATGGCTGATGTCCGCCGAATACATCCTGGCCGGAGGAAATATGAATGTCATTCTTTGCGAGCGCGGCATCCGCACTTTTGAGGATTCTACCAGAAATACCCTGGATATAAGCGCTATCCCGGTGGTAAAACAGCTGAGCCATCTTCCGATTATCGCGGATCCTTCGCATGCCGCGGGCGCCCGCGGACTGGTAAATTCCTTGTCCCGCGCGGCGGTTGCCGCGGGCGCGGACGGCCTGCTTATTGAGGTGCATATCCGGCCCGAAGAGGCCCTTTCGGACGGAGCCCAGTCATTGACCCCGGATAATTTTACAGAGTCTATTTCCTCTCTTAAGGCAGTTGCGCAGGCAGTAGGAAGAAGGTTATGAGATTGTTTGATAGGATAGCTATAGTGGGAGTCGGCTTAATCGGAGGCTCTGTTGGTTTAGCGGTCAAAGAGAAGAAGATAGCCAAAAAAGTCATTGGTATCGGTCATCGCCGGGAATCTATCCGCCAGGCATTAAGGCAAGGCGCGATTGACGAAGGTTATCTGGATTTGAGTAAAGTCAAAGGCGCCGGCCTGGTTATTCTGGCAGCTCCGGTATCGCAGATAATGAGTATTTTGCCCCGGCTGTCCCGCTATGTAACCAGAGATACGCTGGTGATGGATGTCGGCTCAACCAAATCAGAAATCATCAAGGCAGCTCAAAAGAGCGGCCTTGAATTTGTCGGCTGCCATCCTTTGGCGGGCATGGAAAAGAAAGGCCCGGAAAATGCCAGGAGCGATCTATTCAAAGGTTCTCTCTGTCTGATTGTTCGGTCAAAGAAAATCAGGAGCGGCTCTCTACGCAGGGCTATACAATTCTGGAAAGCGATTGGGGCAAGGGTTGAGGTTCTGGATAGCTCAAGCCATGATCGTATCCTTGCCTTTGTCAGCCACCTTCCGCATGCCGCGGCCTTCGGGATGCTGGATTGCATTAAGCCGGATTATCTGCGTTACGCCGCAAGCGGCCTGAAAGACACTACGCGCATAGGTTTGTCAGACCCGCTTCTGTGGCGGGATATCTTCCTTACTAACCAAAAAGAGCTGCTTAGGGCAATCGCCGGCTTTCGCGGTTCCCTTACTCGCCTGGAATCTCTGATCAAGAATAACCGCTCGGAGGCATTGGTATCATTTCTTGAGAAAGCCAGAAATAAGCGCTATGGCCTCTAGGCGGACCCGTAAGAAACTTATCATTGCTATTGACGGCCCCGCGGGCGCGGGCAAATCCACTATCGCCCGTTTGGTTGCCAGGAGCCTGGGGATACTTTATATTGACACCGGGGCAATGTATCGGGCGCTTACCTTAAAGGCCATAAACGAAGGTGTGGATATCCGTAAGCCTCGCCTGTTAACTAAGCTCTCCAGAAACATAAAGATTGAATTAAGGAATAACCCCGACGGCTCAATAAATGTCTTTCTGGACGGCAGGGACGTATCAACCGATATTAGGCAGCCGCGCATCACTCAGGTGGTTTCGGATGTGGCTAAGATTTCCGGAGTGAGAAGCTCAATGCTGGTTTTACAGCGAAAGATGGGGTTAAAATCTTCATGCGTTCTGGACGGCAGGGATATCGGGACGGTGGTTTTTCCCGAAGCGGATAAAAAGTTTTTCTTAGACGCGGACTTTAAAGAGCGGGTAGGCAGGCGCCACAAAGAGCTGAGGGGTAACGGGGTAAAGATCAGTTTTCAGGCAACGGAAAAGGACCTTAAGAACCGAGACACCATTGACTCTACGCGTAAATGCGCTCCTTTAAAAAAAGCTTCGGACGCGATATATGTGGATACAACGCGTATGAGCATTGAGGAAGTGGTAAGCACGCTCCTGGGAAAAATAAAGACTTAGTTTTTATTCACATATGGACAAATCTCTTATTCGTAACTTCTCTATTATCGCGCACATTGACCACGGAAAATCCACGCTTGCCGACAGGATATTGGAATTCGTAGGCGCGATATCCGTCCGCGAATTCCACGCCCAGATGCTGGATGATATGGAGTTAGAGCGCGAGCGCGGGATTACCATTAAGGCATCCACCGTGCGCCTGGAATATAAAGCCAAAAACGGCTCTGTCTATACCTTAAACCTCATTGATACCCCGGGGCATGTGGATTTTACCTACGAGGTCTCAAAGGCCCTTGCCGCCTGCGAAGGAACGCTTCTTTTGGTAGACGCGACTCAAGGGATAGAGGCCCAGACGGTGGCCAATTTTAATTTAGCTAGAGACTTAAAGCTAAAAATCATCCCGGTGATTAACAAGATTGATTTACCCTCAAGCGACATCGCGAGGGTAACTCAGCAATTGGTAGAGGTTTTTGGCTTTGAAGAAAAAGACATACTTCTGGCATCAGGAAAAGACGGCACCGGGATAGATGAAATCCTGGAAAAGATTGTCGCGGATATTCCCGCTCCCGCGGGAGATCCGGCAGGCGCGCTAAAGTCCCTGGTTTTTGATTCTGTGTTTGACGTCTACCGCGGGGTAATCGTGTATTTGAAGATAGTCGACGGCACGCTTTATCCCGGAGATACGGTTAAGCTGATGCAGTCCGGGAAGACCTATAAAATAGAAGAGCTGGGGGCGCTCAAGAACCTGAAGATGACAAAAGTGGATAGCTTATCCTCCGGCGAGGCAGGGTATTTTATCTCTAACATCAGGTCCGCCCAGGACGTGGCTGTGGGGGATACGGTGTTTAATATTAAAGAGCCGATAGGCGCTCCGCTTCCGGGTTTTAGAAAGCTAAAACCGCTGGTCTTCTGCGGATTGTATCCGGTGAACGCGGCGGATTTCGATGAGCTGCGCGCTTCCATAGAAAAACTGCGGCTTACCGATGCCTCATTTGTCTATGAGCCGGAAACTTCCCCGTCCTTTGGGTTTGGTTTCCGCTGCGGGTTTCTGGGGCTGTTGCATATGGAGATAGTCCAGGAAAGGCTGGAAAGAGAATATGGCCTGAATCTTATTTTGACCTCACCCAGCGTGGTCTATCAGGTTAAGAAGCGCGACTCATCCGTAATTGATGTGGATAATCCGGAGAAGTTTCCTTCTGCCCAGGATATTGCCGAGTGCGAAGAGCCATACGTCTCGGTAACCATGCTTGTGCCTACGGATACCCTGGACGCGGTGCATGAATTATCCAGGAATAAAAGGGGGATTTACAATACCTCGGAATTCCTGGGAGCCGACAGGGTAAAAATTCTTTTTGATATGCCTCTCTCAGAAATTATCGTTGATTTTTATGACCGGTTAAAATCGGTTACCCGCGGATACGGTTCGCTGGACTATGAATTTATTGGATACTTTCCCACAAAACTGGTAAAATTAGACATCCTGCTAAACGGCGATGTCTGCGATGCCTTTTCCTGCCTTGTGCATAAAGAGATGGCATATGAAAAGGGTAAAAGCCTGGTATCGCGCCTAAAGGATCTTATCCCCAAGCAGTTGTTTGAGGTAAGCCTGCAGGCGGCAATAGGCAGCCAGATTATTGCCTCGGAGAAGATAAGGGCCGCGGGTAAGCACGTTACGGCAAAGTGCTATGGCGGGGATATCACCCGTAAGCGCAAGCTCTGGGAAAAGCAGAAGAAAGGCAAAGAGCGGATGAAACAGTTTGGCAAGGTGGAGATTCCTCAGGAAGCGTTCTTGGAGGTGTTAAAAATATAATGACTGAAGACCCGAGACCGAAGACCCGAGACCAAAAGAAATCGGCTATCAGGGAATGGGTAGAGTCAATAATTATTGCTCTTATCCTGGCCCTTTTTATCCGCCAGTTTATTGTCCAGGCCTTTAAGATACCCACAGGTTCAATGCGCATGACCTTAATAGAAGGCGACAGGATCCTGGTGAATAAATTTATTTACGGGGCAAAGTTCCCGCTTACGGATTTTCGCCTTCCTTCCTTACGTAAGCCTAGAAGGGGGGATGTGATTGTTTTTATGTATCCCGAAGACCCCAAGAAGGATTTTATAAAACGGCTGGTGGCGCTCCCCGGAGAAACCATAGAAATCCGTAACGGCAATATTTACATTGACGGTAAATTGAGCGCTGACCCGCTCATCTATAACCGCTATTATTACAACCGCCTTGACGGAGAATTCGGAAAAGAAGGCCAGAAAATTAAGGTGCCCGAGGGTTCATATTACGTATTAGGAGACAATTCTTCTTCTTCCAGGGACAGCCGTTACTGGGGTTTTGTGCCCCAGAAGAATATCCTGGGGAAAGCCATATTGATTTATTGGCCGCTTCAGCGCGTACGGTTAATTAAGTAGCTATGGATAAGAAAGCCAAAGGAATGAGTTTTGCCAACAAGGTTTCTATTTTTCGGATTATCTCCGTGCCTTTTTTTGTGGCGGCTATTCTGTATTATCAGCCGCAGAGAGATTATTTAAGGTTCGCGGCCTTAGGCGTTTTTACCTTAGCTGTGTTTTCCGATTTCCTGGACGGTTTTCTGGCCAGGATAATGCAGCAGCGGACCAAGGCCGGTACCGTGTTAGACCCTTTGGCGGATAAGGTTTTATTATCCTGCGCCTTTATTTTTGTCTATCTTAAAGACAATCTCCCTCTCAATATTAATGTTCCCCTCTGGCTGGTTATTATAGTACTTAGCCGCGACCTGCTTATCCTTTTTGGCTCCGCGGTAATTTACGTTACTAAAAACGAGCTTATCCTAACCCCCAGCCGCTGGGGTAAATACACCACTTTTTTTCAGATGTTTACCATTGTCTCGGTTTTACTGCAGTTTAAGGCCACGTGTTATATTATTTTCTTTGCCGCCTTCTTTACCCTTTGCTCCGCGATAGACTACCTTAGGAAAGGATTAAAGGTCCTCTATGGCCCTGATATTCGGCATACTGCTTAGTTATCTTATCGGCTCCATTCCCACGGCTTACCTTCTGGGAAAATTAACCAAAGGCATTGATATTCGTCAGCACGGTTCAGGAAATGTGGGAGCCACCAACGCCTTTCGCGTGCTGGGAGCGCCTATCGGTATTACCGTGTTGATTCTGGATGTCCTGAAAGGGGTTGTCTGCGTAATTTTCATCGCTGACTTAATTTTAAGGCAAAGAGTAACTATTGACAGCCTGTTTTTAAGGGCAATATTGGGAGCGGTTGCGGTCCTTGGCCACAGCCTAACGCTATTCTTAAAGTTTAAGGGCGGAAAGGGTATGGCAACCACTTTGGGAGTTATGATAGGGTTATCTGTAAAATCTCCGGCTATCGGAATAATCTTAATGATTGAAGTTTTAATCTGGGGTGCTCTCTTTGCGATGAGCAGGATAGTTTCCTTGTCTTCCATAGTGAGCGCGGCATTTTTCCCCCTTCTTTTTATAATATTTAAACAGCCTCTGCCTCTGGTTTTAATCGGATTAATCCTGTCTATCTTTGTCATCTTTCGTCACAAATCTAATATCTATAGGTTGTTACGTAACCAGGAACCCCGCCTGATTTCACGCCCGAAGGCATAAAATCTCCTTTCTGAAAGCGCTTTCTTTTAGAGCTGATTTAGTATTGAATTGTGGATATCTGGATGTTATACTTTATCTAGAAGTTACCCCAAGGCAGGGAAATTTTTTAGCTATAGTTCCTAAAAACTTTTAAAAACTATACATAAGCTTAAGATCTCCGCCAGCCACAGGAGGAGCAGTTTAAAAAGTTATGCGAAACCTGCTTTTCAAGAATGTTACTTCTGAGGACAGGAGGCGAAAGCGGCTCTCCAGTGTGGAATTCTTTGATCAGCCGGGCCTGCATACTACCGTCAACCGGCATATGGTCTGTAGGATTATGGACGCGGGAAAGCCGGACGCGCTTCTGCCGAGGCCTACTTTATATGTGTTTAAAAGGCGCGACACCAGGTTTAACATAGAGGAATTTTATTGCCGCATCAAAGGCCAGATGTATTGCGCCGACCAGGGCAGGATATATCTGGTGCACTTTATCAATTCTCTAAGAATTCACCTCAAGGCAAGTTCATCGGGAGTCGATAAAGTAACCTGACAAGTAAATAACCGCAATATATACTTTATTTAAACTTTTGAAAACATTTTAGTCCGGCTTTCCTGATTATGCCTGCCGACAGGCAGGGGAAGGAGGTCAGGAAAAGCCACGGGAATTATTCAGCCGGATTGATTATGAAAATGGATCAGTCCGGCTTTTTGTTTTCAAAAGCCTGAAATCGATATTTTCCTTGACTCTGGTTATGCAAAGGGTAAAATATATATGTCATGGGGCTTAAAATGATAAAAAAAGCTAACTCGGTAATTCTATCTTTCATTACGGTTTTCTCCGTTTTATTTATCCTTCCCCAGCATCTTCGGGCTGAAATTTCCCTGTCGGTTAACCCTCATGCAGGGGGAAGTGAGTTAGATTTTGGACAACTGAATCAGGTTTATCAGGAAGTAAGCCGGCAGGTAGGCGTGGAAATCAGAGGCACTAATACGCAATATGAGCTAAGGCAGGAGCCCTTAAGCCCTCTACGAAATGCCAGAGGGGACGAAATTCCCTGGAGTAATCTTACCTTGAGAGGATTAGCCGGGACCAATAAGTTTGGCAGATTACAAGTAAACCCGGAACCGGTAAGGAATGCAGTGCTTTACACTGCTAACCAAGATGGAAATGCGGATTCCTTTACTTTGGTGTATACTCTCAAATTTTTTGAGGGTATCCGGCCTGATTTTTACCGCGGCCAGCTTAGGTTTAGCGTAATTCCTGTAAATGCCGGCCAGAGTTCAGTTTCTGCCATTTTAAACATTGTCGTAGTGGTAAAGCCGGAAACTGAGGCCGGAGTGCCCATGCCTTACATAGAAATTACTACTGTTACCGGATCAAGATTTATTTACCTTAATTCCAAAAGAGAAGAAAGCAAAAGATGCGATGTTCTGGTAAAAATTAACGGCAAATTTAACCGGCCTTTCTCTATATATCAAATTTTAAACCGTTTTCCCGAATCAGGAGAAGGGCAGAGCCTTGAGCCAGAGGCAGTAATGGTTGAAGCGCGAGGCGCGCGCGTAGGAGCGGGTTTGCCTTTGAGCGCGCTATCGCTAAATCCGCTGGTTATCTACAAATCAAAGCCGACCGGTGAGGCGGATAGCGGTTTTATTGTTTCTTATAGCTTGGGGGGCCATACTTCAGGCAGGGCAGGCAGGTATAGGTCGCGTATCCAGTTTGTCCTGGAGGAAATGGGTATAGAAAGAGAGCGACAGGCAATGGAATTAGATATAGAAATTGAGCGGGTTTTTGATCTGGTGATTACTTCTTCAGTGTTTGAGAGCGGGGATATTGAATTCCGCGGCCTTAGGCCGGGAGAGCCGCCCCAGGTAAATGAAGTGGTGGTAGAAATACTGAACAATACCGGTAAAAGATATCAACTCAACCAGAATATCTTATCAGAGTTAGTGGACAAGCAAGGTAACAAGATTGAGAGCAAGTATTTTACTCTTAGAACCGAAAGTATGCAGACCAAGGGGATATTAAAAGCCACCCAAAAACAGGAGGCCGGGAAGGGGGATACAGTTTTATATATTTCTGACAGCCGGGGTTCAAGCGATAAGTTTAAGATCATCTATGAATTAGAAGGCTCTCAGGATATAAAGGCCGGAGATTATGCCAGCAGGATAAGCTATTCTTTGTTGGAATTGTAGTGGTTTTAAAAGAATGAGGCGTTTTTTAAAAAAGCTCAATGGTGTTAGTGTTAGAAAAAATAAATCAGGAGGTAAAGAAAATGAGAGTTATGAGTAAAGTTGTTTTGGCAGCTATTTTTGTTCTGTGGGCTGGCGCTTCGCTTTGTCTTGCCGCGGCAACAGCAACGAGGAATGTGAGGGCAATAGTTCCGACGATGAATCAGAGTTTGACCCTGACGGTAAGTAAGATTACCCCGGGCACTCCCGATGTGTGGACGCCGGCAACAGAGGTTGATTTCGGCACCCTGACCCACGATGCCGCTAACCACATCTTCAGGGGGGCGGTTTTTTATGCCATAGATGTGGACGTGGTGGACAATACCAATGCCTGGACCCTCAGCCATGCCAGGACTTCACTGAAGATGGATGCCGTTAACAATCTGGACGATAATGTCAATGTTGCTTTTGTGAAGCAAACATCAGGTACAGTTGGGGCAGAGCTGAGTAAGTTTAGTTTTAACAATAGCAATGGTAAGTCTTTTACCAAGGCTCAGCTTGATGGTGGATGGCTGAGGATTTATTATGGCGTAGCCACGGGCAGCGGAGACGCCACTGGCGTAGTGCTGGTTCCCGAAATCAAGCCCTCAGGCAGTTATCAGGGAACCATAACTTTGACTTTGACGCCATAGGAAAAAAACCGCCAGAGATGGAAAATGAAAGCGGAAAGGCGGGAGGGTTTGTTTGTCTTTTAGGTTGACAAAGAGGAGGCTCTCTGATTAAAACAAAAGTTTCTAAGAAAATAGCACTATTAATTTTTGCATTCAGTTTTATTCAGCCATCCTGGGCAATTGAATTGCCTTATCTGGATAAGGCAAAAGTCCGCCTTACCCTTGCCCGAGGCTCACAAGAGTTTGGCGAGATTATTTTTAAGAACCCCAGTTCTCAGGCTGTCTCTATGCGGGTTTATCCTGAGGATTGGTTTTATGCTTCGGGAGGAGACGGTTCTAAGTCTTTTGCCCCTGCCGCCACAACTGACCGCTCCTGTAGTTCCTGGATAAGTTTTTCTCCGGCAGAGTTCAGCATACCCCCTAAGGGTGAGCAACGGGTAAGCTATAAGGTGAATGTGCCGCAGGATAACGGCTTAGAGGGCGGCTATTATGCGGTATTATTCTTTGAAAGCAAGGTTGGTGAATTAGCCCGTCCAGAGCAGGAGGCAGGCGCGGGGCTGAATTTGGTGGTGCGCTTAGGCGCCTTGTTTTACATTGAAATCAATGGTACGGTAAAAAGAACGGCCGTGATTGATAATTTAAGCCTCAAAAAAGAACCTTCTCCTGACCGCCTTTTCATAGAAGCAGATTTTCGTAATAGCGGTAACGTGGACATTACAGCCAGCGGTACCTTTCATATCATGGACCGGGAAGGATTAGTTTATGCGCGGGGAGAGTTTAATACCCTGTATGCCTTTCCTGGAGATGCGGCGGAATTAAGCGGCTCTTGGGATACCCGGAAGAATCCTATACCCAAGGGTAACTATGATGTCGTTTTGACCATTGATCTGGGCCGGGCTTTGAGTGAAGCAGGCCTTGGCCGTGGCCCGATACTTACCAAAGAGGCGGCAATAGAAATCGGGGATAAGGGAGAGATTCTTAGGGTCGGTGCATTAGAATGACTGACAAGGGGAAAATGAGCCTGCGTGGTATTTGGAAAAAGATATTCTGCTTTACCCTGGCGGTTATCTTTTGGGGTGCGCAAAATCACCCGTTGTATGCTTACTTAGAAATTCAGCAGTATTTGTGTGAATACGGAATTAAATTCTTCAACCAGGGTAAATACGATGAGGCAATGAATGAATTTAGAAAAGCCATTTTGGTTCAGTCTAACTATGAGCCCGCCTTACGTTATATCCAAATAATTGAAGAGAGTAGGGGTGTTCAGAAATATGAAGTCCGTCCCGAAACTAAGAAGGATGGGATAATTGTTAAAGAATTGGATCGCATAGAGAAGAAAATCCTCTTTCCTCCCGCCGGATTAGGGGCTTTACCTCAAATAAAAAAGAAAGGCGCGCCGGTTGTGTTAAGTATTGATGAATACGCAATGTTTGGCCATCCGCTTGAGCTTCCTGAGGGAGAAAGCCTTATTCTTGCAGGCAGGAATATCCGAAAATTTTTGGTGACTCATCCCGAGATTATCACGGTTGAGAAAAGAGGTTCTGATGAGATTATTGTTAGCGCAACTAACATCGGCTACGCTGACCTGCATGTCTGGGACGATAGGGGGCGCAGAACGGTAGAGGTTTTAGGCGTATTTGCACCCTTGGTTGAAGAGGGGGCGCTTTTGCGCGATATTGAGAAGGCGGATAATTTTAGGCTGCGTTATACCGTGGACTGGTCAACCTTTGAAACCGGAAGCAATGTGAAAAATTTCCGGCGTAGCAGCTATTACCTTAGGCACGGCATGGGGTTAGAAGGGGCCACGCCATACGGAAGGTTTGATTCTTTTGCTGTTTTGAGCAGGTTTAAGACAAATTCTGATTTTACCTATTATACGGCAGGCATCACTGATGGCGTGTTTGGACGGTTTAAAGGGTGGTCTTTGCGTGGGTTTGATTTTTCTCCTCCTATTTATAACCTCGCTTTTCAATCTGTGGCCTTACGAGGCGTTCAGTTCAGGTCCCCCGCGTTTCATAACAAATTAGATTATACCGTATTCTCGGGAAGGGAAAAAGGCGGAGTTGTCGGAGCGCTCTCAACGGATTCGGAAAACAGGCAGGAATCATTCTTAGAGGGCGTTAATCTAAGTTACTCTCCCCTAAAAAATCAAAACTACAAATTAACGATGCTGCACGGCTACGGCAGCGATAGGACGGATACCTTAAATCCCTTTGCGTATGATTTTATCGGCAGCCTGAATTTTAACCCTTGCGATTTTTCCTACGAAATCGCCAGCAATGGCGAGCGCTTTGCCCACCTTTTTAAAACTGCCTTGCGCCGGCCGAGACTTTTATTGAACACAGAATTCCGTGATATTGACCGAAATTTTACTACTATTCGCGGTACCGCTTCGCGCCAGGGAGAGATTGGAACGCTCCTGAGCCTTAATTATACCCCTACAAATAAATTAGGCATCCAGAGCAGTTTGGACGTATACCGGGACAGCCTTAATCCGGCCCTGGATAATGATACCCGCCTGAATGAAGATTTTGGATGGAATGCGAATTACCAGCTGAACGAGCAAACATACTTGAGGTTTGACTATTCCCTCCAGAATCAGTTAGGCAGGCTGGCCCAATTCCGCTATCAAACCTTCGGTTCAGGGGTATATAAGAAGTTTAAGTTTATAAAGATGATTGATAGCCACTTCAATTATCAACATCAGGAAAATGATAATTTTTCTTCCCCCGCTTCAGACTATATTAATGAAAAAATTGTTGCGGGCGTGCGCTTTAAGCTGCTGGGAGATTTACATTATTATTTCAATAAGGAGATTAACTGGTTTGATGAGAGATTTAGCGGAGTCCAAACTATACCCCATGCCTACGAGACCGGGATTGATTGGTCAAGTCCGGTTGGCGTTAGCCCATTATCCGGCACATTTCGATTGAGTTTTCGCGATGAGGAGGATACTGTTTCCAATTTAAGTTTTTTCAGCGGAGAGGATTTTCTTGAAACTTATTTAGAATTAGCTTACCGGCCGCATGATGGGATGGAGCTATTCGGCTCTTGTCGTTTTCGCAATGTTTGGGCCGAAAGCCCCCGGGTGAATGCCCGTATGGAGGCTACCTTTAATGCCGGGATGCGCTATCTTTGGGATACCGGAATGCGCTGGGAATCAATAGGTGCTATTGAGGGGTATGTCTTTAACGATTATAATCTGAACGGTTTAAAAGAATCCTATGAGCCAGGCATGCCGGGGGTCAAGCTTTGGCTCGGAAAGGAAAAATCTATAAATACGGATGCTTCAGGTCATTATAAATTTTCCAAGGTAAAGGCGCGTAAGAGCGCGGTGAGTGTGGATACCGCGACTATCGCGCCGGGTTATTTATTGACGTCGGCGCAAACGCAAGAGTTTAAATTAGCCCACGGCGAGCTCGCCAGGATAGATTTTGGCCTCACCAGCCGTTCTGAGATCAGCGGAATCGTATTTGATGATATTAACAGAGATGGGAAGTTAAGCCAGAAAGAGCCTGGAGTTAAGGGCGTGATTATAACTATAGAAGACGGCACAAAAGCAGTAACTGATGATTTAGGAAGATATTTCTTTAGAAAGGCCAAGACCGGAAAACACAGGCTCGCTTTGGATATTGACAGCCTGCCCGCGACATACCTGCCAGCAGTTTCTATCTATAGAGAGGTTGAGCTTTCCGAGGGAACAAGCTTTAAGTATGATATACCCTTAAAGAGGATTGAGAAATAGATAGAAACCGCGGCATCTCGCCCCTAAAAAATACGGGTATTATCTATTGTAAATGGTTTTTACCAACACAAGGACGGAATTCTCTCCTTGTTCTGTTGTTTTTGCCTCTTGCGCGTCCTCTGTAATAACATAAGAGGCCTCTTGTTGATTTTCCCGCTGAATAGTTATATCCATTTCTCTTGGGGCGGGTTTTTGTTCCTCTATGAGCTGTTTTTCATCAGGCGCGGCATTTACTCCCGGTATAGCCGGTATGGTACAGGAAACGCCTAAGGTTTGGGCATTGCTTTGCGCAAACGTAATTGTCTGCACCAATAATATAGGTAACAAAGCCATTAATATCGCCAGGGAATTCTTCATATTATTTACCTCCTCTTAGGCTAATTCTCATAAAAAAGCCCTAAAGGCGCTTACAGCACCATTAGGGCGGATAAAAAAACCTCAAAAAGGCTTTTTTGAGGTTTACGTTTACCACTGGCAGCCCCACTATCCCAATTTCTATTTAAGGATTGGTAGCTTTGCGCCCCAAGGTTACCCTTAGTTTGCCTTTTTCATTTGGTAATTTTTTGCAAATTGTCAAAGTTCAATCTCTATATAAAAAGTATAACACAAAAATTGATTTTGTCAAGGTATCGAACATAGGTTTTTGTTTGACTTTTGGCGGATGCGGTGTTACTATTACGCTATTACATATAGAGGTGAAAAGTGGCGATTTCGAGGGAAGATTTGCTTAAAATTGCGCATCTGGCGCGGATTGAATTAAGCGAGGAAGAGCTTAATTTGCTTTCCGGCCAGTTCGCGGATATTGTAGATTTTATAGATAAGCTAAAACGGCTGGATATTTCCGGGGTTAAGCCGATGAGCCATGTTTTAGACATTAAAGATATTTTCAGGCCGGATACCGCGAAGGATTGCCTCTCTCAGGAGGCGGCGCTTAAGAATGCTCCGGAAAGCTCCAGAGGGCATTTTAGGGTACCAAAGGTGATTGAGTGAAGCTCTGGGAATTGACTGCCTATGAGCTGCTGGAAAAGCTGCAGGGTAAGGCAATAACTTTAGAAGATGTTTACGCCGCTCTTCATCAAAGAATAGGGCAGTTAGAGGGTAAGGTAAGGGCCTATTGCCGCCCTGCCAAGGCAGATAATCCTTCGGGCCTGCCTATAGCCGTTAAAGATAATATCTGCATCCGGAATTATCCGGTTACCTGCGCTTCGCGGATTCTGGACGGATTCCATCCCCCTTACGACGCCACCGTCATCCAGAAATTAAAAAAATCAGGGATTAGCCCTTACGGTCAAACCAATATGGATGAGTTTGCCTTTGGCTCATCCTGCGAGAACTCTTCATTTTATCCTACCCGTAATCCCTGGAACTTAGAGTGTGTTCCCGGCGGTTCATCCGGCGGCTCAGCCGCGGCAGTAGCCGCGGGCGAGGCGGTTTGGGCCTTGGGGAGCGATACCGGAGGCTCCATTCGCCAGCCGGCGTCTTTTTGCGGGGTGGTGGGCTTGAAGCCGACCTACGGCCGGGTATCGCGTTATGGACTTATCGCTTTTGCCTCCAGCCTTGATCAAGTTGGCCCCATTACCAGAGACGTCCGGGATGCGGCTGTGCTTTTAAATATCATTTCCGGCTATGACTCCCAGGATGCTACCTGCGTAAACCTCAGCGTGCCTGATTATGCCAAATCTTTAGGAAAGGATATTAAGGGCCTAAGAATAGCCGTGCCAAAAGAGTATTTTAGCTTGTCTAAAGAAAGCGAGTTTAAGGGGATAGATGAAGAAGTAAAGTCTTGCGTGGAAGAGGCGATTGAGCAGCTAAAGAAATCCGGCGCGCAGGTCCGCCAGGTGAGCCTGCCGCATACCGAATACGCGGTTGCCGTCTATTACATTGTCGCTACCGCCGAGGCAAGCTCAAATCTCTCCCGTTTTGATGGGGTGCAATACGGCCTGCGGGATAAATCGGCAAACAGCCTGATGGAAATGTATAAGCGTACCCGCCAAGGGGGCTTTGGCTTAGAGGCAAAACGCAGGATTATCCTGGGGACATACGTGTTATCGCACGGGTATTACGAGGCCTATTATCTGCGGGCGCAAAAGGTGCGCGCGCTGATTGCCAGAGATTTCGCGCAGGTGTTTAAGGATTTTGATTGCGTTGTTACGCCTACCTCGCCCACTCCCGCGTTTAGGCTGGGAGAGAGGATGAAGAATCCTCTGGCAATGTATTTGTCCGATATCTATACCATCTCGGTCAACCTGGCGGGGATTCCGGCAATGTCTATTCCTTGCGGCATCAGTAAAGGCGGATTGCCCATCGGTTTACAATTAATGGCTAAGCCCTTTGCCGAAGAGACGCTTTTTCGGGTAGGCCATTGCTATGAGCAGGCAACCCCCTGGCATAAGATGAAACCCCAATTAACCAATGTATGAACCGGTTATCGGTTTAGAAGTCCATGCCCAGCTAAAGACAAGGACCAAGGCCTTTTGCGGCTGTTCGGTTGAGTTTGGAGCCGGCGCCAATACCCAGACCTGCCCGGTTTGCTTAGGTTTTCCGGGAAGCTTACCTGTGCTCAACGAAAAAGTGATGGAGTGCGGGATTAAAACTGCCCTGGCTCTTGCCTGCGAAGTGCAGGCCTTTACTAAATTTGACCGTAAGCATTATTTTTATCCTGACCTGCCGAAAAGCTATCAGATCTCCCAATACGATTTACCCCTGGCCTTAAGCGGATTCCTGGAGATTGAGGTAAATGGCGCCAGAAAAAGCATCGGCATAAAGAGGGTGCACTTAGAGGAGGACGCCGGCAAGCTGATACATGAGCCGGATTGCAGCCTGGTAGATTATAACCGGGCGGGGGTCCCGCTCCTTGAAATAGTAAGCGAGCCGCATCTTAATTCTCCTGATGAGGCCTACGCTTACCTGGTTTCTTTAAAGGCGATACTAAAGTATTTAGGGGTCTGTGATTGTGATATGGAAAAGGGGTCTTTACGCTGCGACGCGAATATCTCTTTGCGTAAAAAAGGCACCTCCGGCCTGGGCACAAAAACCGAATTAAAGAATATGAATTCCTTTAAAAGCGTAAAAGACGCCCTTGCCTATGAGATAAAAAGGCAGGGAGAAATTTTAGCGAGCGGTAAAGCAGTAGCCCAGGAAACCCGCCTCTGGGACGATTCTGCCGCAAAGACCTCTGTTATGCGCACTAAAGAAGAGGCCATGGATTATCGTTATTTTCCGGAACCGGACCTGCCGCCCTTCAGTTTGAGCGCGCAAATGATAAAAGCGCTTAAGGATGCCCTCCCGGAATTGCCCGAGGCGCTCAAGGCAAGGCTTATCTCTGCCTATGGCTTAAGCGATTATGACGTAGGCATACTGGCCGCGGATAAAGCGCTGGCGGATTATTTTGAATCCTGCGTTAAGCTTTATCATAAAACTAAGGCAATAGCCAACTGGATCATAGGGCCCTTAAGCCGCGAGCTTAATACGCGCAATCTAACTATAGAATCTCTTGGGCTTTCGGCGCAAGAGTTTATCTTGCTCTTAAAAGCGGTTGAGGAGGGCAAGGTGAGCGCGCTTTCGGCAAAGGATGTGCTGGCGGAAATGCTTAATACCGGGAAATCCGCGCATGATATCATTAGTGAAAAAGACCTGGGGCAGGTTTCTGACGCCGGTGAATTAGAAAAGATAGTAACCGAAGCGCTTAGCCAAAACGAAAAGAGCGTTGAGGCTTATCGGGCGGGAAAATCCAATGCCCTGATGTTTCTGGTGGGCCAGGTAATGCGCTTAAGCAAAGGGAAAGCCAACCCTAAGACGGCGCAGGAGATTTTAAAACAAAAATTATCCGGTTAGTAGCGGATACGGGGAGGTTAACTTAATGCGTAAAAAGATTTTTTTGTCTTCATTTGCCGCGGCCGTAGTTTTGCTGTCCGTATTTTCATTCTTGTCGTTTTCGGAGAATGAGCGCAAAAAAAAAGATGAACTCTACAGGCAGTTTGAACTTTTTTCCGACGCGATGAATCTGGTGAAGGATCAGTATGTGGACGCGCCTGCCGATAAGGATTTGATTTATGGGGCGTTAAAGGGAATGTTGTCTTCTTTAGATCCCTATAGCGAATTCCTTGACCCGGAGCGCTATAATGAATTAAAGGTTGAGACCGAGGGCAGGTTCGGAGGTTTGGGAATTGAGATTGCCATTAAAGATGACCTGCTCACCGTGATGACCCCTATTGAGGATACGCCGGCCTGGAAGGCTGGTTTAAAGCCGCAAGATAGGATTGTTAAGATTGACGGAGAGCTTACCAGGAATATCACCGCCAGCGACGCGGTAAAGAAGCTGCGCGGCAAGCCCGGCACGGAAGTGACGCTTACCATATTGCGTGAATCCCAGGAAAAGCTTTTTGAGGTAAAGATTGTCCGGGATATCATCAGAATTAAAGATATAAAGAACGCGCGTATTTTAGAAGACGATATCGGCTATGTGCGCCTGGTTGAATTCCGGGAAAATACCCCTTCTGATCTTGATGCTGTCCTTTCCCAGCTTAAGAAGTCAGGGATGGACAGCCTGATTTTGGATTTAAGGAATAATCCCGGAGGCCTGCTGGATGTCTCGGTGGATGTGGCAGAGCGGTTCATCCCTGCCGGTAAGCCCGTGGTCTCTACTAAAGGGCGTATACCGTCTCAGGCAATGGAGTTTAAATCTTCTTCTTTATCCACCCACTATTTAGATATGCCTTTGGTGATTTTGGTTAATGAGGGCTCCGCCTCAGGAAGCGAAATCGTGGCCGGGGCATTGCAGGATTACAGGCGGGCAGTCATTGTCGGAGCAAAAACCTTTGGTAAGGGCTCGGTGCAGTCAGTGCTACCCCTGTTTGACGGATCCGCGTTGAAGCTGACCACGAGCAAGTATTATACGCCTTCAGGCAGGATGATTCATAATCAGGGCGTAGTTCCTGATGTCTTTGTGAATGGAGGAAGGCCGGGGCCGGTTCAGGCGGAGCCAGCCTCGGAAGGCGTATTCAATCAACTCGACGAGAAGGAACAGCCAAAGATTAAGGAGCAACCAGCAGGTAAGGAGGAAACGTTTGATTATAAGAATGATAATCAGATTGTTCGCAGTATAGACATCATTAAAGGGATTAAGGTTTATAAGGGTTCATCCTAAGCTTAAAGATAAGCCATAAGCTCCATGGTAAAGGCCGGGCGTCAAGAAAATTATATCAGGATTTTTTATATACTCGTTTCTATCATTATCGTTGAATCCGCCCTTTTAATGGCCTCTTGCCAGAGAGAGCCGGGGGTTAAGGAAAAGGTTATCGCCAGAGAGAAGAAACCGGTTGAAGCGAAGGTTGAAAAGCCGGCAAGGCCCGGGACGTATCAGGGTAGAATAGCGATTGTGCTGGATGACTGGGGATATAGCCTGAATAACGCCGAGACTTTAAAAGAAATAAAGGAACCTCTGACCCTGGCGATATTGCCGCGGCGCGCCTATTCGGGCGCGATTTCTCAGCTTGCCCTTGAGCTAAAGAAGGAAGCGATTCTGCATTTACCCCTTGAGCCGCGCCGCCAGCCGCAATACCGGCTTGAGCCGGATACCATCGTCTCGTCTATGCCCAGGAAGGAAGTCGTCAGGATATTGGAAGCCGATATCAAGAGTGTTCCCGGCATCAAGGGAGTTTCCAATCATATGGGCTCGCTTGCCACCGAGAATGATAAATTAATGACGATTATTTTCGCTGAGCTTAAAAAGAGAGGGCTTTATTTTCTGGATAGCTTTACCGGAAAGACCGTATGCAAGAAGCTGTCCGGCTCAATGGGTATACCTTATGCCCGCAGGCATGTTTTTTTAGACAATAAGCTGGATAGGAAGTATATCGTAGGGCAGATTGAGACCCTGGCAAAGATTTCCGCTCAGGAAGGCGCGGCTATCGGCATTGGCCACGACCGCGAAAAGACCATGGAAGTGTTGGCTGAGTGTATGCCGGATTTGAGAAAACGCGGTTTTAAGTTTGTCTATGTTTCCGAATTGGTAAAATGAACTTATGTTGTCTTTAGGCATAGAAACTTCCTGTGACGAGACCGCGGCCTCAGTGGTTCAAGACGGCCGGATAGTTCTTTCCAGTGTGATTGCCTCCAGCCTGCGCCTGCATAAAAAATATCAAGGCATTATCCCGGAGATCGCCTTTCGCGCGCATATCGAATCTATATCTTTAGTAACCAGGCGGGCGCTTGAGGCAGCCGGAAAAAAGATAAAGGACGTAGGTTTAATCTGTGTTACCAAAGGCCCGGGGCTCATCGGCTCGTTACTGCCGGGGATATCCTTTGCCAAGGGGCTTAGTTATTCCCTCAAAAAGCCGCTTATCGGGGTGGATCATCTGCAGGCGCATCTTTACGCCAGCTTCTTAACTAAGCGCGCCTCCGGACAGTGCCGGCGCAAAGAGCCTCCGTCCCTGCCTTTTATCGGATTGGTGGTTTCCGGAGGCCACACAAGTTTATTTCTTGTAGATAAGAATTTCACTTTCAGGCCCATTGGCGCGACCGTTGATGACGCCGCGGGCGAGGCGTTTGATAAGGTAGCCAAGATATTAAACCTGGGTTATCCCGGAGGCCCGATTATTGAGCGCGTAGCAAGAAAGGGAAGCCCCGAAGGAATGAGATTATCCTGTAGCGGGCCTGAGGATCTAAATTTCTCTTTTAGCGGCATAAAAACCGCTGTGTTATATAAGACAGGAGACAAGAGACAAAAGACAGGATACAGAGACATTGCCGCCAGTTTCCAAAAGGCAGTAGTAGAGGCGCTGCTTAAGAAGTCATTTATGGCCTGCGAGCGGAATAAAATAAATACGTTGGCCGTGGGAGGCGGGGTGTCGGCAAATAGGTATCTCAGGGAAAGGTTTGAGTATGAGGCTGGCTCAAGGCAGGGGTTTGAGGTTTATTTTCCGCCCCTGGATTTGAGCTTAGATAATGGCGCGATGATAGCCGGTTTGGGATATCGCCTTTTTAAAAAAGGCATAGCCTCGGATTATTATCTGAGCCCGGCAAGTTAACCTCAGCTAAAAGGAGAATCTATGGACGATAGGCAGGTAATTTTAAGGCTGATTTCATCAGCCCTGTTAAGCGGCTTACTCGGATTGGAGCGTCAGCTTCATCGTCGGGCAGCGGGCTTGCGCACCCATATCCTGGTTTCCCTCGGTTCCACATTGATTATGTTGACATCCATATACATTTTTGATATATATAAAGGAAGCGCTTCGGTTGACCCGGCCAGGATTGCCTCCGGAGTAATTACCGGAATCGGGTTCTTAGGCGCGGGAACAATTATTCGTTACGGGGAAGAGGTTCGCGGCCTCACCACCGCGGCCAGCCTGTGGGTAGCCGCGGCTTTAGGCCTGGCGGTGGGATGTGGATTTTATATAGCGGCGCTTACCACTACTGCTTTGGTGCTTTTTTCTCTGCTTTTACTGCGCCGCATCGAAAACAAAGTGTTGGGCAAACCCGGTTAATTAATCCCGCCTCGTAAACCATGCCGAAATTCTCTTGCGATAATTTCGGCATACTCGGCGGGATCAATTCGCACAGCGACTTATGTTCGCTAACGCTCCATAAGCCGCGTGCTCATTGAGGAGGTGGATATGGCCCTGAGAGACAGGCATAAGCCGGAAGAGGAGAAAATCATGGATGTGGATGCCGCTATGTCCGGAAGCCTTACCTTTCGCGATCCCGTTAACCTGCGGATTAACGGTAAGTTTGAAGGTACCCTGGAGACAAAAGGAAATCTGGTTATCGGCCCGCAGGCGGTGGTGAATGCGCAGATTATAGGCGATGAGATTGTGGTGGCAGGACGGCTTAAGGGAGAAATATTGGCCAAGAAGAAATTAACCCTCCTGGATTCGGCGGTGGCGGAAATCAAGGTAAGGACGGCAAAATTGACGGTTCACGAAGGAGCGATTTTTGAGGGTGTCTGCCATATGCTGGGGGAGAACTTGAGCGTTGATGATTTAGCCCGGTATCTGGAAGTGGATATGTCATCTATTGTTGAATGGGCAAACTCGGGAAAAATTCCCGCGATAAAGGAGCAAGACACCTGGAGGTTTGAACGCAAGAGTATTGATGAGTGGATTGCCGCGGGGAAAGTCAGGTAAAAAGAGGGATTAACAGGTAAACGCTTATGGCAGAAAAGCTATTGACTATCAGAGATGTGTCTTCTATTTTAGGTATCAGCGAGAAGGAGGTAATTGAGCGGTCTGAGAAAGGGGAAATTCCCGCCTATAAGGTGGGAGGAGTATATCTACGCTTTCAAAAAGACCAGGTAGAGCGCCTTACGCATAGCTCACACCGCCGGAAAGCCGCCACGCATAGCGGTTATTCGGTGGGAGAGCAGCTACGCGATTTCTTCTACTTCTACGATTTTTATATACTTTCCGCTATATTGATACTGGTATTGCTGGTGATAATTACTCAGAGTTAAATGCGGCATAATGGCTACTGCGAGCTGGGGTTCGCCAAGCTTGATACAGACAGGGTTAAAAGAAGGGGTTTTCCTGAGGTTATATACGCTCCCGGAAAGACTGATTCCCAGATAAAAGATATCGCCGCGAAGATCATTGCCTGCCGCCAGGCCCTTTTAATTACCAAGTTAGAAAAAGAGACCTACGAATACCTGAAAGAATGTTTTTCCGGATTGTGCTATAATCCGTCTGCCAGGGCCGCTTATATAAAGACCGGTAGAGCCTCCAGGCTAAAGGGTTTTGTCTTGATAGTTTCCGCGGGAACCGCGGATATTCCGGTTGCCGAGGAGGCGGCGGTGGCGCTGGAGATAATGGGTGTTCGGGTAGAACGGATGTACGATGTTGGCGTTGCCGGAGTGCACCGCCTCCTGGATAAAAAAAGCCTTCTTCGCCGGGCAAGGGTTATTGTGGTGGCGGCGGGTATGGAGGGGGCCCTGGCAAGCGTAGTGAGCGGCCTGGTGTCAAGCCCGGTGATTGCCTTGCCTACGAGTGTAGGATACGGGGCAAACTTCAAGGGGCTCTCCGCGCTTTTGACAATGCTAAACAGCTGTTCTCCGGGCGTGGCAGTGGTAAATATCGACAATGGATTCGGGGCGGGGTATTTCGCTGGCCTGATAAATAAAAAAAGTCAAAAGAGATGAAGAAAAAAGAAATTCCTCTCATATGGGCAATAGATTTTCATGGCCATTTAGGCCCGTATTTAGTTTTGGGCCTTCTAATGGGAAAATACGCGCTTAACAAACTAAAGGCGCGCCAGCATTTTGGATTAAGGGTAAAGGTGTGGGGGGTAAAAGACAGGCCGCGCTCCTGCCTTATTGACGGATTGCAGCTTTCTACCGGCTGTACCTACGGCAAGGGAAACATCGTAAAATATAACGGAGCGGTTATAAAAGCGAATTTCCTCAATCAGGATACCAAAGAGAGCATAGTTTTACTTTTAAAAGATGAAGTGATTAAAAAGCTTAAAGCCGCTTCCAGTCACAGTTTGTCGGAGAAGTTGGCAAGAGAGCTTTATCGGGCTCAGCCGCAAGATTTATTCTTAATGCCTATTAACTAATGAGGTAAACATGCCATTATCAGGATTGGATATTTATAAGCTTCTTCCTAAAACCAATTGCCGCGAATGCGGTTTCCCCACTTGCCTTGCCTTCGCGCTTTCATTGGCCAAGAAGGCGGTGTCCCTGGAGAAATGCCCTTATGTAAGCGAGACGGCAAAACAGGCACTTGAGGCGCAATCCCAGCCGCCTATACGGCTTGTGCGTATAGGCGATGACGAAAATAAGGTGGAGGTGGGAAACGAAACCGTGATGTTCAGGCATGAAGAGAAATTTCACCATCCCGCCGCTATTGGGTTTATTATTGAAGACAGCCTTTCTGATGAGGAGATAAAACGCCGCCTTGAAGCAATTCGCTCTTTGCAGTTTGAGCGCGTGGGCCAGCCCTTAAAGACCGACCTGGTTGCCGTAAAGCAGTCTAAGGACGCAAAGAGGTTTGCTCAGGCAGTTTCCCTGGTAACCTCTCTGACCAAATCCGGGATAGTATTAATGAGCGAAGATGCCTCTGCTTTAAAGGAAGCCTTAGGGGTTTTAGCCGGAAAGAGGCCGCTTATCTACGCGGCAGGCAGCCAAAATGTGACAGAGCTTGCAAAGCTTGCAAAAGAGCATGGCGCGTCCTTAGCGCTTAAGAGCGAATCTATAGATGGGTTGACTGAGCTGGCAAAGGCGGCAAACGAAACCGGCCTTACCGACCTGGTCCTGGCCATAAATACAAGCAATGCGAATGCAAAGGCAATCTGGGATTTGACGCAAGCGCGCAGGCTCGCGCTTAAGAAAGCAAACCGCCTGATGGGCTATCCTGTTGTCGCGGCAATGCCTGAGCTGAATAGCTACGCTGAGGTGATTAAGGCCGGGGATTATATCGCTAAATACGGGAGCATCGTTTTATTGAGGGGTTTTGAGCCTTGGGCGGCCCTTGCCTTGCTTACCTTACGCCAAAACATCTATACCGACCCGCAAAAGCCTTTACAGATTGAGGCAAAGCTTTACCCGGTGGGCAATGTCAGCGAGAAATCGCCTACCCTGGTAACCACCAATTTCTCTCTGACTTATTATACCGTCCTGGGAGAAGTTGAGGCGAGCAAGATTCCCACGTACATCCTGAGCGTGGACACCGAAGGGATGTCTGTGCTTACCGCCTGGGCGGCGGAGAAATTCACTCCCGATAAAATCTCCGATAGCCTAAAGAAGTCCGGCGCCGAAGAGAAGCTTACCCATCGCCAGGTTATTATTCCAGGATATGTGGCGGTAATGAGCGGAGACCTGGAAGAAAAAAGCGGATGGAAAATCGTCGTCGGCCCGAAAGAGGCCGCGGGGATACCCACGTTCTTGAAGAACTTGTCATAAATTAAGATTTTGCTTCCTTGCCTTCAGGCAGGGTTTTTAAATTTTAAATTTACAAGATGGATAAATTCAAAGTATTATTTCTGCCGGATAATAAAATAATTGAAGCGGAGAAAGGCAAGACTATACTTTCCGCGGCTATTTCCGCCGGTATTCATATCAATTCCAGCTGCGGAGGAGACGGTGTCTGCGGCAGATGCAAGATTATTTTAAAGAAGGGTCAGTTATCCAGCCAGCCCACGGGAAGGATCACTTCCGAAGAGAAAAGAGGCGGATATTATCTTGCCTGCCTAAGCGTTGCCCAATCTGACGCGGAAGTTGAGATCCCGAAGGAATCCCGCCTTGACTCCGGCACTATCACCGAAGAAGACGCCTATATGCTGCGGCTGAAGGGGATTTATTCGGAAGTAGTAGATATTGAGCGCGGAGAATCTATTTTGCCGGAGGAGCTTTTTATACATTCCCCCCTGGCGACAAAGCTTTATTTAGACCTCCCCAAGCCGAACCTTGAAGATAAGCTCAGCGATTTAGAGCGGATATACCGCCAGATTCGCTTAATCCAGGATATCCCTGTGCTTCAGACCGGGCTGTCCAATATCAGGCGGCTGGGCGCGCTTTTACATTCATCCGGATGGAAGATTACCGTAACCCTGGGTAAGCGCAACGGCACTACCGAAATAGTGCTGATTGAGCCGGGAGATACTTCGGAAAAGAATTTTGGTTTTGCCTTTGATATAGGCACTACCACCATTTCCGGCCAGCTTATTGATTTGAATACCAAGAAAATTTTAGGCACCAAGGCGGCGTTCAACAAGCAGGCAAGCTTCGGCGCGGATGTTATTACCCGGATAATCTTCGCGCGGGAAGAGAATGGCTTAGAAAAGCTGCACCACGCGGTAATTGACGAGATGAACATTATGATTCAGGAGCTGGCCCGGGAAAATAACGTTGACTTAAACGATGTTACCTGCTGTTTGTGCGCGGGCAATACCACAATGATTCACCTTTTATTGCGCGTTGACCCTACCTATATAAGGAGAGAGCCGTATGTGCCTACCGCTAATTTTGTCCCGGTAATCCGCGCGGCAGAGGCGGGAATCAAGATAAACCCGCGCGGGCTTCTGGATTGCGTTCCGGGGATTTCCAGCTATGTGGGAGGGGACCTTACCGCGGGAGCGCTTGCCTGCGGAATGGATAAGACCGAGAAGTTAAGCCTGCTTATTGATATCGGCACCAATGGAGAAATAGTCCTGGGAAATAAGGATTGGCTGATTTCCTGCGCTGCGTCTGCCGGACCCTGCTTTGAGGGAAGCGGGGTTACGTCCGGAATGCGGGCTTCTAAAGGTGCGATTCAGCGGGTAAAGATTAACCCCAAGGATTTTAAACCGGAGTATTCCACTATATCGGATAAGCCCGCGGTAGGTATCTGCGGTTCCGGATATATTGACCTGATTGCCGAATTATTGCGCCGCGGCATTATTGACCGGGGCGGCAAGATTAGCCAGCGCCTATCCAGCAGCCGTATTCGCGACGGAGAATACGGCAGAGAGTTTGTGGTTGCTTTTAAAGAGGAGTCGGGAGCATCAGGCGACATTGTGATTAATGAGGTGGATATCGAGAATTTAAAAAGGGCGAAAGGCGCGATATACGCGGGGACATCAATGCTGGTGCGCCATATGCAGTTAAGCTTTGAGGATTTGGAAGAAATATTTATCGGCGGCGGCTTCGGCACCTATTTAGATATGGAAAACGCGATCTTTATCGGCCTCCTGCCGGATTTACCAAAAGAGAAATTTACTTTTGTCGGTAACAGTTCTTTGATAGGAGCGCGCCAGATGCTGCTTTCTCATCAGGCAATGAAGGACGCGGAAGATATCGCCAGAAAAATAACTTACCTGGAGATGTCTGTTGAGCCGCAGTATATGGATGAATATATGGCGTCTTTATTTTTTCCTCACACGGATTTATCAAAGTTTCCCAGCGTAAGGCTGGGTTAATCAGGCTAAAGGAGATTCAGATGGCGATAGAATTAGTAAAAGAGAAATGGGCTAACGCGGTGCACACGCTAACCATAGGCGCAACTAAAGAGGAAGGCGGCACAAGGGGTTCTGCGGTAAAGTGCGGCGGAGAAGAAGGCCTGCCTTTTTTATTTTCCGAAGGCAGGATTCCCTACCGGCCGGTTATCGCGATGGAGGTGCTGGATGTTGCTCCCGATGATTGGGCGCCTACATTAAGCTCGGCTATCGGAAGCCGGCTGAATAATCCTGCTGATTGGGCGCTTGCCTGCGAAAAGGAGTTTAAGGCGGATTTAATCTGCCTGCGCCTTGCCGGCGCGCATCCCGATGCCCAGAATAAGCCCGCGGACGAGCTGATAAAGACAGTGAAAGATGTCTTGAAGGCAACCACTATTCCGTTAATTATTATCGGATGCGGCGAAGACAAGCGCGATAATGAAATCCTTCCCCAGGTCTGCCAGGCGGCAAAGGGAGAAAGGGTTTTAATCGGTGAGGCAACCCAGGGAAACTATAAGACCCTTACCGCAAGCGCCCTTGCCGACGGGCATAGCATCATTGCCCAGTCTCCCATTGACATCAATATCGCAAAGCAACTGAATATCTTAATCGGAGATATGGCAATGCCCCAGGAGAGGATAGTGATTAATCCCACGGTGGGAGCTTTAGGTTATGGCTTGGAGTATGCCTACTCAATTATGGAAAGGGCGCGCCTGGCTGCTTTGTCCGGCGACAAGATGTTGAGTATGCCATTTATATGTTTTGTAGGATATGAAGCCTGGAAGGCAAAGGAGGCCAAGGCTTTACGGGAGGAATTCCCCGCTTGGGGCAACCAGTTAGAGCGCGGGATAATTTGGGAGGCGTTGACTTCTACCGCGTTCCTGCAGGCAGGAGCGGATATCTTAGTGATGCGCCATCCCAAGAGCGTGGATCTGGTAAGAAATCATATTAATGAATTGATGAAAGGACAGGGGTGAAATGTTTATC
>SCPY01000270.1 GCA_004299495.1 bacterium
AATTTTTACCATGACCCGGTGGATTATATGGATTTTGAAATTACAGATAAGCATAAGTTTGCCTCTGATATGGCCGATCAGACAACCGAAGACTTATCCAAAAACATTGATGCCTGGAGAGGCGATTTTTATGACGGTAGCCCGGATAATTGCCCCGGCGACAGGGACGCAGACTATTACAGTACGTTAGGCAGGTGGATAAATGACCTTGCCGCCTGGAAAGATGAGCTTCTCCGGATAAAGGCGCAAGTAGAGGCTTGTATACAGGGTGTGAATATGTGCCAGGTCTGCGACCCCTTAACAGGCGCCTGCTCTTATGACGAAACCTTAAGCTGTTGCTGTAAATTAAAAGACGGCCTGGCCCTGCCGCAAAGAATAGACAACGCCATCGCCCGGCTGGATGCCTTTAGGGATGATGCTCTGCAGTTTCAGGATAAGGTTACCGCTTTTAATTCCGCTGTGGAAACTATTGAGGAAGATAATGTAGCGGATGGTCAAACCAAGAGGACAGCGGTTTACTCCTGGCAGGATACTTACCTCAAGAAAGATGGAGAGGATGATAAGAAGGAGAAAGAAAAGAAACCGCTCTGGCATCATGTAAAGGTTGAGGCAGATAAAGTTAAGATGCCGCGCATCAAGACATATGTAATTGATTTTGTAAAATGCGCGAAATTAAAACATGCTAAGCAGACTCTCTGGATAGAAATCAAACGTTATGACCAGGGCCAGGAGGGATATCCCGCCTTTAAATTCCGTTATCACGGCCAGGAAAAGGAGCCGGAAAACCCGCAGGATTGGAGGAATGTCCCTGATTCCTACTGGCTCACGGCAAAGAGCCACGCGCGCTATTCTTACAAGAAGAAACCCCCCAAGATAGTAAAGGTAAAATAGGCATGCTGAATAAAAACCGGGGTTTTTCGGTTATTGAATATGGCTTGCTTATTGCCATTGTGGCCGCGGGGCTGATTGCCGCAGCGGTGTATCTCAAGCGCGGCATAATGGGTAAATGGCGGCAGGCCGGAGATACCTTTGGCGCCGGCCGGCAGTTTGACCCGAAAACCACAGCTATCAGCCCATAATGAGCATTATTATCGCAATCCTCGCCTTTTTTTCTCTAGGCATGTTTTTCTATGCCATATATCCCTTTGTTGAGGGCCGCCTTCAGAATTGGCAGAGAAGGCGTATGGATAAAATCGCTCCCCAGTTAGACCGGATGTTTCTGCGTATTCCCTACCGACGCATGTTGGCGATGGATATCGCCTGTACCTCGATTATCGGCTATCTTGCTTTCTACATTACGAAAAACCCATATCTTGCCGCGGTATCCGCCTTTCTGGGGTTGGCAATCCTTAATTTTATACTTAGGCAAATGGAAGCAGTCCGTAAGAACAAATTCACCAACCAATTGGTAGATGGGTTGATGATATTGTCCGGCTCGCTTAAGGCAGGCCTTTCCCTGATTCAATCCCTTGAGGCGCTGGTTGAGGAAATGCCTCCGCCTATATCCCAGGAGTTCGGGCTGGTGGTTACCGAGAACCGGATGGGTGTTCCTCTGGAGGAATGCTTGGTGAAATTAAAGCGCCGGATGCAGTCCGAGGAGCTGGATATGATTATTACCACCATTATGGTGGGGATGGATACCGGAGGAGAGTTGACCACGGTATTTTCCAATCTTGTTTTGGTGATTCGCGAGCGTAACCGCCTGTTTTCCAGGGTTAAGGCCCTTTGTGTTCAAGGCAAGCTTCAGGGCCGGATTATGATGTTTTTGCCGGTGCTCTTTGGCTTTGCCGCTTACAGAATCAATCCCGGTTTTTTCAGCGTCCTTATGAACGATGCCTCGGGCCGTCTGTTGGTAGGATACGCGGTAATATCTGAAATAATCGGCATCATCCTGATTATGCGCCTCAGCCATATAGAGGTGTAAGGGGAGTTATATGCTTTTACCTTTAGTGGTCTTTTTGATATTTGTCAGCGTGTATAGCATTGCCTGGCAAATTTTGGGGGCCCGCAAGGCGCGCCTGTCTTTAGCAGGAGCGGGCGGCTTGCCCGCGTCCGGAAGAGGGTATGAGCAATTTAACGACCAGGGGAGGTTGCTGCGGCGTATACTCAAGCCGTTTAACTTCTTGGCAGGATTAAAAGTGATTCGTTCTTTGGTTAACCCTATGCTTGCGGGCCGGCTGCTGATGGCCGGGTCGCCATTAAGTGTTATTGAATTTGCCATATTCAAGGTTTTGTGTATTGTTATTTGTATCATTTTTGCCACTATCATCCTTAGGAATGATAAGCTCTTATCTGTTATCATTGGTTCTGTCTGCGGTTTTCTTTTGCCGGATTTCTGGCTGAGCATGAAGATAAAACGCCGCCATATGGAAATCCGCAGGGATCTTCCCTCGGTAATTGATTTGCTTAACCTTTGCGTGGGATCCGGCCTGGATTTTATGCTGGCGGTTGACCGGGTAGTTAAGAATTTTAAGCAGTGCCCTTTAACCCAGGAGCTTTCAGAGGTCTGGCGGGAAAACCGCGTGGGCGCTTCCCGCAGGGATGCCCTCCAGCATCTTGCCCGCCGGGCGAATCTTCCGGAATTGTCCAGCTTTGTGCGTACCCTTCTGCAGGCAGACCGTATGGGTGCTCCTATGAGCGAAGCGCTCAAGATCCAGGCAGAGGAAGTCCGTCTGCGCCGCTTTCTTGCGGGAGAGGAAGCCGCGCTAAAGGCGCCCATAAAACTGCTTTTTCCCCTCATCTTCTTTATATTGCCTGCGGTGTTGGCCATTGTAGCCGGACCAATAATCCTCCAATTTATGCAGGGAGACGGACTAAAGTTCTAAGAATAATGTCCAAATCTCTTAATTAATGTCCAATTTACTCCATTAATGTCCAAATTACTACTATAACTTAACTATCAGGTCGATTTTGTCATTGTGAGGAGCGATAGCGGCGAAACAATCACTTGGCCTAACCTGCCCTATTCTTTGTAGTGAAAGATTTTCCGGCACTATTATTGCAGTCAAAACTACCTCATAAGCAATAAGAAAGCGTTTTCTTTAAAGATAGAAATATACCTTGACAAGGTATATTTTTGTGGTATATTTTAACTACTTGATAAAGAGAATCGAAAAGGCAAACCCTGAGTGATCAGGGGACGCAAAGCCACGGGTCTTGATCGACGACTATAAGATAGCCGGGTTACCGAATAAGCAGCTCGGCTTTTTTATTTAAGTAGTTAGTAAGCACTTTTAAAAAGCTTATTAAAATTGATGAGACCAGAGACAAAAAGAAAATTGAGTCTTATGGGGGATAAAGGGGGAAATTATGCCCCTAAGCCGTTATTCAAATCCAGTTTCAAGAAGTGGATTCGCATAACGGCTTTTATTGTGGCGGCCATATTCATCCCGGAGCAGGCCTCCTGGGCAGTGGAATATGACTGGAGCACGCTTTTCCCCCGCGCTGCCTCAGTCTCCGGCCTGAATCAGGGAGATCTTTCTTCCCCCAGAACCTTTAGCCCCAGCTACACCAAAGACATCACCCAGATTGATATTCCTCTGGCCATCAAAAAAATCCTGCTGGATATTTCTAACAAGCCCATCAACGCGGTAAAAATTTCGGATAACCTCACTGTGGAGCTGAAAAAACCGCTGAAGATGAGTAAACAGCGCATTGAAGAGATTTATAACTGGCTCAAAGGAAAGCCCTGCGGAACCAGCGCGCTTTATGATTACCTGCAAACCAGCAAAGCGGCTGTTCCGGCAGAGCAGGACATCGCTGTCCTGGCTTTAACCGTTGATATTATCAACGATGTGGTTAAGCCTGAGGGAAATCCCGAAATCATCAAGAATTCCCTTTTTGCCTTAAGCAAAGCCTCGGAATTCTTTGGCCGTAAACTTTTACCGGTTAAGTTTAACCTGGGCTCAAGAACTAACGAACCCGCAAACTCGCGCACTCCTTTTATCGCTCACCTCAAAAACGAGCATTATGTCCTGGTTACCAGAATTACTCCTGAAAAGGTTTATTTTTCTTCTTGGCATAAGGAGGAATTCTTGCCGTTTGAGAAATTCCTGGAGTATTTTTCCGGCTATGCCTTAATCCCACATCAGGGGCAGCTTCCCGCGGGGACAGTCTCTGTTTCTGACGAAGAAGCCAAAGCCATCTTGGGGGCAAAGAGGTCTTTTGGAAAAGGCAGCGACCTTTTTGCTAATGAGCCGGGTTTCTTTGAGGCATTCGCGTTTAATATAGGCATTCCGCTGCTGACCGCGGGAATCGGTAATCTCGCATCAATTGGGACGAGTGCCTTTCTTTCGAATCTTGCCGTGTCCTTTGCCGCTACCCAGGTTTCTCGTGCCGCTATGGATGTGGCTATTCTTGCCGGCGCTCCTGCCCTGGCGGCGCAGGGTATTGGGATGATGGTGGGTTCTATGACGGCGGGAGGGCTTACTGCAAGCATGCAAAAAGAGTCTGTTATGTTTGGAATAGCAAAGGGGGCAATAGGCGGGGCAGTGGGTTTTGGGGCTAACTACGGTTTGAACCAAATGACCAAAAAAATTATTAAAGACCCTTACTTGCGCAGCCAGGTGGTTGGCCTTGTAAGCATGCCAATAACAATGGTAGCGATGAATTGGGTAGATTCAAACGTGTTCAGTAAAGGTCAGAGCCAAATCCCCTCTGGCACTGAAATTTCGGAATCGTCAGGAGCCCAAGGCAATATAGCAGATTATCAGCAAGATCTTGGGCCGTTAGCACAATACCATAATCATGAGCCTGGTTTGTTGGGACAAATGCTTGGCTCTTCCGCTACGCAGCATCTGCATATGGATGCCCCGGGTACCAGCACTACCTACTCGTTTACTGCCGGCGGAGATTATGTCGGTTTTCAATCAATCATAACTCAGCCGGATGTCTTGCCCGCTGGCTCTTCCCTCTGGGAAAGCGCCAAATTTACATTCCGCAATCCGCAGCTTCAGAATTTTCTTGTTTCACAATCTATCGGCGTGGGCATAGAGGCCCTGGCCATAGAGACAGGTTTTATTAAACCCGCGTATTCCCGCATCCTGGGCTCGGCCGCGGGAGGATTATTTGCCGGCGGACTCCGGGGTGATTTTGGCTGGGAGAGGCTGGGTGGCGCGCTTTTACGTTCCGGAATAAGTGTCGGGTTGACCAAATTATCCAATAAGACCAAGCTTCCCACCCAGTATGACGCCCTTCTGCATTGGGCGGGCACTTCTGTGGTTTTGGGGGTTACGGGTATGTTTAATGCCTCCCCTGAGCAGAGTTATTTAAATGCATTTGGAGAAAATTTTCTTCAAGGGCTTAAGAATGGCGCACTGGCTTATTACGAAGGTTTCAGGCTTCCTACCAATAACTTTGAATGGGTTCAATATCATCAGGCGTTCTGGGAAAGGACCGGCTTAACCGCGCCTAACCCATCTCTTGGCACTGTGGGTTTTGCGGAAAGCGCGCGGAAGTTTGAGAAGCGCACCGGCCAGCGCTGGCAGGAGAATCTTTATTCATTACTTCCTTCGTTCAGCCAGCAGATGATCAATCACGCCTCTTCGGCATTCCATCAGGCGGCGATCGGCAATATTATGAATAGCAACGGCATGAGCATATTGGGATACCTGATGCCTGAAGGGCTGGCCAGGTCTTTTGACATCGCCCTTTCAAAAATGCAATCCAAATGGACGGCGCAGGAGATTGAAAGCTTAAATTTAACCGCTGACCAAAGGAAGATGCTTCGCTATGATGAAGGAACCAAGAAGTGGAGCTTCATGAATAATGGCAATGAGGTCGGGTTTGCATCCTGGCAGGATAGAGACGGTTTATGGCGCGGAGAGAACTTCTTTTTTCAGGGACTTAGCAGAACGCTGTCTATGAATGACAAGCTTATTGATATTAAGTGGGGATTGCGGGATCTTCAGTCAGCACGCGAACGAAAGCTGGATGGAGCAGCGATGAGCGGGTCTTTGCCAGGGGTTTCCCAGGGTTCTGTAGAATACGAACCCATTGATCCTAACAATCCGTCAGATGCGAATTTTGCCAATTTAGTGAGCGGGTTGCAATTCGGCGGCAATATTCAAAGCTATAGCTTTGGCGCCTACGAGCCAACAGATAAAGGATACCTTCATAAGGTTTATTATGGTGATTCTTTTGGCAAGGGTTTGCCTCTTAGGGGTGTGAATATCATTTCTGAACGCACACCTAACAAGCTCCTTGGCGTTATTCCCTGGTTTGATACGGTAAGCGCGATTAACCGGGGCGCGGCATTTGTTAAGCTTGGGGATAACATAGAGCAGGCTAAAGTGTTTAACAGCGAAAAAACTCCTTCTTCACTTTTGAATCAGAACGCAAAAGTTACCCGTGGCGCAGGGCAAGAGCTATGGCTTATCTATAAAGTTGAGGAGAGAGAATCTAACAGAAGCTTCATAGTAAAAACAAGCGATAATCCCGATTCCAAGATTCTCGCTACTGTTAAGAAAAACGAGCATTTCCCTATGCAAGCAATAGGTCTGATGTTTACCGGATTAAATGGAGAGATTACTTCCCAAGTTGCCGGAGGAGACCAGAAAATCCTTCCCGGGTTGGAGGTTTTAGTGCCGGTAATAAATATTGACCCCAATGGTGCCTTTGACCCTTCGGCATGGGGAGGTTTAACCTCTCCCGTGTCCGCCGCGCATGTGGATATCTACGGAAATGGCAAGGGAAAGTTAATCTGGGATGAAAGAAGCCAGCAGGTAATGTGGGACAATGAGATGCGCGCTACAGCGGTCAACAATGTGAATCTGGCAGGCCAGGGTCCGGACAAAATGAATGCCGCGGGGGGGCCGGCCGCGGGCCGGTTGAAGCCCGGGTCAGTTTCTTCTTTTGAAAATACGGTAAAGAGTTCCTTAGATAAGATGTTTCCTGATGAGCCTTCTTTATTCCCGAATGACAGTAGCGATAACAGGGTAACCTCTTTCTTGGATTTTCCTCAAGAGCAGGCGCCTTCGCCAACAGCCGGCATTTCTACTATAATGCAGGGTTTTCAGACGGAAGGAGAAAAGATTATTGCCGCCAAGGATGACCCCCTTTATTTGCTTCGTAACGACCAGCCTTCCTCGGCGACGATGGCCGCGGGAGTGCAGACGCCAGGAGACGCTCATCTATATAAGGTAGAAGGCAGGGAATTCTCTGATCTTGCCGACGCGAGAAAATATGTAGAAAAGCGTCAGGCAGAGATAGCCGATTCTTCCTATAGCGGCCCTAAGTCAGGCGTGGGGCTTTCAATTCAAATCCTACCGGCTGTTTCCCTTGCGGGAGAAGGTTTAGTTCCTTCAGCCCAAAATGCGCAGCCGCAAGCAGCTATGTCTTTAAGCCTTCCAATAGCAGGGGGGTATGATTTTGAAGAGGCTATAAAAGATCCATTATATTTACTTCATAATGACCAGCCTATAGGCGCATCATCGCAATCTCCGGCAGGAGGCGCCGTTACAGCGGCAACGATAGTGCAGGTAAATCAATCGTCAGAACTTCCCGGATCCGGAAACATAGCGGCCGCAGTAGTTACAACTCAACCCATGAATCTGCCAGCAATGCCACCGCAAGCAGCCGCGCAACAACTTACATCTATCCAGGGGAAACCTACGGAAGCGATAGTTATGGCAATAGATCCGAAAGAAGAATCTGGCGAAACGCCATCTTCATCTCTGATTTATACAGGAGGTAGACAAGAAGTTATCCCTAATGCGATAGGGGAGTTATTAGGCAACACCCAACCTTCATTATTTAACGGTAAAACCCCTGCCGTGGAGATGGCATTCGGAGACAATATAGGAAACAGCGCAACTCCATCCCCGGGAGCGACAATGACAGTGAAAATGGAGAGTACGCCTGATGCGCAGCCGACGCCTACGCATCATTTTACAACCAATGGACTCGAAGGGGACTATTTTACGCAGGAAAGGCTTTCTAGTGAAACATCAGATGAAATGAATGAATGGGCAAGACAGACGAATCAACTGTTAAAAGAAGGGGGAACGCCACTACCGCCAGATACCGATGCAATGGTTGTGGGACGAGGAGCGCCGCTAAGCAAAGAGCAAAAGATGCAGCTAATGCTACAAAAAGTAAGAGAGAATACTAATATTTTAAATATTGCTGCAGAAGAGCTTAATGGCGAACAAAAGTTCTTAAAGACATTAAAAGCTTACGGAATAGAGGATCCTGTTTTATTGGCTGCTGCGATGATATATGAGGAATCAACATTCGGAGATGCGATTTTAGCACAAGAAAAGCTTTCAACAAACAATAAGTGGCATTCATCACACGGGTTGCTGCAGATATATTGTAAAGAAGATTGTAGTGAAGAAGAGTATAAACGTCTTCATGAAGACGTTCAGTATAATATGAAACGGGGAGTGGAGATTTTAAAGAGTAGCTTTTATCTGGCGAAAGCATATGCGGAAAAACACGGTTTAAGTAAAGAGGACACCGTAAAAGAGATGTTAAGATATTACAATGGTTCCTGGTCAAAAATTCAAAACGCAAGAGAGCTTGGTAATAATCCGAAATTGACGGAAGAGGTTAATAGGTACCAAGGCGTAGTGCTTGAAAATTACGGTCTTATTTTACAAGCTTTTAGGAAAGGGACAATTAACTATTCATCAGTCAGTTCGCCTAATTCCATTACTCAGCCAACCGAGACAGGAAAGGTTTCTTCTGCTCCGTCATCTGATAATCTTAAAAATAATAAGCCGTCCCTTCCTCCGGAACTGGCTCCTATGTTGTCTCTGGCCGGAGAGCTGCTTAAGTCTCCATTAGGATTACTGTCTCAAGCCCCGGCACCCAATCAGCAGGCAGCAGCGCCACAGTCTCAAAAGCCGCAAGGTATAACAGAAGACTTAACTTTACCTAAGCCGTCTCCTTCTGCCAATTTTCCTGCCGGATTGAGCCTTACTACGCCGTTGACAAACGAACTGCTTGGATCGCCGCATGGGTCGTTATTTTTACCTCAGGACATAGAGCCGGCTAAGCTTCCTTCGGTTCCGCAGGTTACCACAACTTATGTCGCCCCAGCGGCTCCGCCTTCTATGCCGCCAGAGCAGACGCCATCCGTAGGAATGCCTTTGCTGGATATCCCAACAGCGCCGGTTATTACGGCCGCGCCTCCTGCCAAGGCCCCAGAAATTTCTCCAGATATCTTTGGGTCTTATCCTTCCCTGCCAGGTGAGCTGCTTAAAGAGCAGGAGCTGCCGTTTGCGCCGGCTCCGCTTGAGCCGACCAAGGTTCCTTCGGTTCCTCAAGCTGCCATCCCAGTGTCTCCTTCTGTGCCTTCTGTTCTAACTGCAGATCAGCCACAAGCCGTAGGAACGACGCCATTGCCGGATATTCCATCGCTACAACCTCTTCCGGCTACGCCTCCGGCCAAGGCTCCGGGACCTATAGATATAGATATCTTTGGTACGCCTTCTTCCCTGCCGGGAGATCTGCTTAAAGAGCCCATACTTATGTCCTCTGATCCGAAGACCCCGGCAATCTCCAGTAGTATTGCCCAAGCGCCGGAAACTCCCCAGACATCTTATGCGTTTGGCAAGAGTAATCCGCAGTCTTTTACCTATTCCGAACCGGATCAGCCTCCGGCTTTGCCGCAACCCATTCCGGAGATGCAGCCTGCCGCCACCTCTAGCAGTATTGCCCAAGCGCCAGTAACGCCGGCTATTCAGCCGCAGGCGCTCATCGGAAGAGAAAATGAGGTATACGGCCCGCCCATAGAGCTGGCTCAGTCGCAGGCTGTGACCGCGCCGCTGGCTGCCCCACTGCCAAATATTAAGAATCCCAACAACCTTCCTCTTTATGAAAAATATGGTGTCCAGCAGGCAGAGGCTCCAGCGATGCCGCCAGCGCTTACCGGAAGAGAAAATGAGGCCTACGGCCCGCCTATAGAATTGGCTGCTTCGCCAAGCGTGGACGGTCGGCAGCAGCAATTAGATTACGCATTCGGCGAATACCTTGGAGAGATGAAAACGACAGCTACAAGCGTGCCTGTCGCTCAATCTCCCTTGCCAAGCATAAACGACGGGAGGCAGCAACAATTGGAATACTCGTTTGGCGAATACCTCGGAGAGGCGAAGACACCAGCCGCAGGGGTCCAGGGATTAGGGGTTCCGTATGCGAAGATCCCGGATAGCGCAGATATTCCAAATATAGGTGTTCTGGAGCCTGACTCAACGATTGGCAATAAGATTGCCACCGCGAAAATTCCCGAGGCGCAGCCAATAGCTCTCACCGGTAAGGAGAATACGAATTACGGTAATAAGATTGCCACCGCGAAAATTCCCGAAGTACAGGCAACAATGCCTCACGGGGATGAGGGTAAAATTACCGGATATGCGGGGCTATCAGAGGAAATGAATAAGATAGCAGGCCGTTACGGGATGGACCTTACTAAACCTTCTGTCGCAGCGGATAGCCATCCGGCTTCAGTGCCGCTTGCGCCAATGACAGTAACGAGCAGAGATATAGAAAACGGGCTTTCCTATGGCGAGGTTGACGGGCGGTGGGGTTTGCGGATGTATGCCCAGAATTATAACAATTACCTGAAATGGAAGGATTACGGAGGCATTCCCTCCGGGCTTATCCCGCATATGAATACTCCTCTGGAATTCCCCAAGGGAGTAGCGCCCTATTCCTTTATTCACGGCGCGATTGCGCGGGTCAAGCTGGGAAAGAGAGATAGTAAAGATGTTGATCTATGGCAAATGGCGGCGCTGAGATTTCTTAAGGATTCAGGGATGAAGGCGTTTCAGGACAGATATGCGGCTCTTAATGACATAAACAGAGAGCAACAGCTGATGGAGTTTGTGAAAGAGGTCTTCGGGGTTACGGAAATTAATGATATCAGCGATAAGGCAATAAAAGGGCTGGAGATACCGGTTGTATCCTCTGAGGATATTGTTATAAGC
>SCPY01000021.1 GCA_004299495.1 bacterium
TTTAAAGATTTAAAATCAGCGAGCGATAACGTTTAAGAATTAATTCGGTAATTTTCCCCGGCTTACCCTTAAGGATAGGCCTGCCATCCACCTCTGCCAGGGGCATAACCTCAATCAGGGAATTGGTCAAGAATGCCTCATCCGCCTTTTTGAGTTCTTCGGCTGAGGATTTTGCCTCTACTATCTCTATCTTTTCTTTTGCGGCAATGCTTAAAATAGTATCCCTGGTAATACCCGGCAAACATCCGCAGTCCAGAGAAGGGGTAATCAGGCAGTTATCCTTAATAAAAAATATATTGGCCCGGCTGGCTTCAGATAGAAAACCTTGCGTGTTTAAGAGCAGGGCCTCATCATACCCTTGCGCCTTTGCCTGGCGGTAAGCCAATAGCATCGGCAGATAATTAGCGGATTTAATCCCGGAAAGAGGAGAAAATTCATTTTGCCTGAAATGTTTTGAGATTACAGCCCTGAAACCTTTGCGGTAATCCTCTTTTTGCAAGAAATCATAGCTTCCGGAGAAAATCGCGATATGCCCTCTGTCCGCCCCCTGCCAAATAGTGAGGCGCGCGTAGGCGTCTTTAAGGTTGTTTTCGCTTAAGGATTTTAAAACCGCCTCTTTTAATGTTTCAGGCCCTTCTTCTATTTTAATCCCTAAAAGAGGAAGCGCCTTGAACAGGCGTTCAATGTGGCTTTTCAGGCGGAAAATCTTTTTATTATAGGCGCGCATGGTCTCAAAAGCACCCTGGCCGTATAAAAAACCCGGGTCAAGAATGCTCACCCTTGCCTCTTTTTCCTCCACAAATCTTCCGTCAAGATAGATTTTCATAAATATTATCCGCTCCTATCGCCCGCATCATCCCTCGCGCTTTCACCAGGGTCTCATCGTATTCCGCCCGCGGCTTTGAGTCTGCTACTATGCCGCCTCCGGCAGAAAAAAAGAGGGCATCTTTCTTTTGCAGGATGGTGCGGATTAAAATGTTAAAATCCATAGTATTGTTGAAGCCAAAATATCCCAAAGCTCCGGTATAGATGCCCCTGCGCTGCGGCTCAAGCTCCGCGATTATCTGCATAGAGCGGATTTTGGGGCAGCCGGTAATTGAGCCGCCGGGAAAACAGGCCTTAAGCAAATCTAATCTATCTTTACCCTTATGCAGAATGCCCTCTATTTCCGCGGTTGTTTGATACACGGTAGAGTATGCCTCTAAGGTACGTAAAGGCATTGCCTTAATGGAGCCGTATTCGCAGACCCTTCCTAAATCATTGCGCAATAAATCCACAATCATCAGAAGTTCTGCCTTGTCCTTGGCGCTTTTAAGCAAATCGAGCTTATTGCGCCGGTCGCCTTCCGGATTACGCGCCCGGGGGCGGGTTCCCTTCATCGGCCGGCTGATAACTTTTCTCCCGTCAAAATATAAAAACCGTTCCGGAGAAGAGCTTAGGATTTGAAAATCTCCGCAGTCTAAGTAGGCGGAAAAATCGCTGGGAGAGGCGGCGCGCAGGCGCTCGTATAAATCAGGGGGGCTAGCTTTAGTTTTGGCCTGAAACCTCTGCGCGAGATTCACCTGATAGATGTCGCCTTTCTTGATGTAATCCTTTGCCCTGCCTATAGCGCGTAAATATTCTTCCCGGGTAAAATTTGAGGTTAAGTTATTGGTGTCATTGCGAGTCCTGAAGGAGCGAAGCCTGCCGTCCGGCAGGCGGGCAATCCCGTTTGTATTATGCCGCTCTATTTCGGACAAATACCTTAGGCATTGTTTTAATTTATGCTCAGCCCTTTTCTTGGCCAAAAGATAATTTGTCTCCGGAAAACCGCTTGAGGAGATAAAAAGCTTCTTTGCGGCATGGTCAAGGGTAATGATGGTGTCGTAGAATCCTAAAAATACATCGGGTAAACCGAGATCGTTCTCTTGAGCGCTGCTTATATTTTCCAGATACAATCCTAAATCATAAGAAAAATATCCTACTGCCCCGCAGGGAAAAGGAAGGCCGCGTCCGCGGCTGCCTAAGGCATAGCGGCCCAGGAGCTTTCTTATGTCTGAAAAGAGATTAGCGCCTGCCTTTGCCTTTAGAACATAAAAGGGCTCAAAACCCAGGAAGGAATATCTTCCCGAGCCGCTTCGGCGCAGAGAGCTATCTAGGAAAAAGGCATTACGCTTATTCTTCAGGCAATTAAAAACAGGCAGGCAATCCCGCTTCCAATCAATTGATTTCCAGGTTAAGTATGGCATTGAGTTTAAAGGTGCGCTCGTCTTTACGCAGATGACAATAGCCGACCATATATACGAATTTACCCTCCTGGCGAATCTCCTTAGGAGTAACCTGTCTTTCAGTCACCTGCGCTCCCGAACTGGAATAATATCTAATCTTTAATTGCAGGCTGAAATCAATGGCCCTCCGGATAGCCGCGATTCTTTGGTTATTAATATCTTCGGTAATTCCGGGATTAACTCCGAAAAGATTATAGAATTGCAAAAAGGTATCCAATCCCTTACCCTTAAGTTGCGATATAAGCCGGCTTAACACGGCCGCGGTGAGCTGGCAGTCGCCTAATGCCCGATGCTCTTGGGGAATATTGATGCCCAGAACTTGAGTGACGCTTGCTAATCCATATCTATCCAAGTTGGGCATAGCCCGCCTGGCAATGCGCATCACATCCATTGCCGGAGTGTCTTGGGGCAGCTCTCTTCCCAGGAGTTTTAGCTCCTGCTCCAGAAAACCCAAATCAAACATTACATTGTATCCGGCCAGACAGCTTTGCCCCGCGAACTCTAAAAATTCCGGCAGCACCGAAGAGGCATCCGGCGCGGCGTTTACCATCTCCTGGCTGATATGGTTTACCGCGAAGGCGGAAGGAGAAATTTCCCTCCGCGGATTAATCAGCGAAGAAAATGAATCGCTGCTCTTTCCATTCTTATAGCGTATAGCGGCAATTTCTATTATCCGGTCCCCTGATTTTGGCTGGAGGCCTGTAGTCTCCACATCAAAAACCACAAAATCAATATCATCTATTTTTCTGTCCATAGGGGTCAGGCCTATTTTTTAAGCTTCTCTCCGCCGCCGCCTCACCGCGCGCGATTCTGCAATCTAAAATTCAACCTGGTTTCGCTTTCCCTTTAAGCTTCTGATAGCTTTCGCGCGAGGCGGTGCAGTTCGGGATTGGCTAATGCCAGGGCCTTCTTTTTTACGCTGCGGGAAAAGTATTCTTTTTCTGTTTTGGTAAGCTTCTCTCCCTTCAGCTTTTTAAAAAATAATTCTTTCTGCTTCGGAGAAAATACCTGGGATAAAGCATATTCTACTCCTAATTCTTCCTTTACGGAGAGCAATTCATTAAGCCGGCTTTGGCTTTGCCGGAAATAATTACTGAATGTTGTTTTAAGCCTCTGGGCCGACATTTCTTTTCCGGCGACCGTAAATAGGGCATCGCGCTTCAGCTTCTCTTTAAAATTACCAAAATCCTTCTTTGCCTGCGGAGCGAGGGAGCCTAACAGCCTCTTTGCCCAGGAAAATTTTAACCCCAAAACCTCATATAATGCCAAAGACATCGCCAATAAAGCATTGAGTTTTGCCCTATCGGAAGCCTGCTTAAGCTGATGCACGGCATTTTCGTAATGAAACAGGCTCTTTTCAGCGCTATTGGCCAATACCACAGGAAACCCATCCCACAGCCGCAAATCTCCGCCCTTAGCAACCTGCGCCAAAGCAAAGTCAGCGTCAAGCTCTCCTTCCTTTTCAAATAAAGGGTATCCTAACCTGCTTAATTCTTTAAGAAGATTATCATTATCCATGTTTTATTTATGCTGTTTCAATAAGTTTCAGGAAATGCTTCCAGTTTTTAATAACCTTTCCCTCAGAAACATCATAAGAAGCGGTTTCGTAGAAGCGCTTTTCTAAATACTTAAGGTTTATTTCCCCGCGCTTGCTTTTAAATAAAATAAGGCAATCCTGAAGGTCAACCGCTGACGCCCTGAACAATTTACTAATAATTAAATCGTAGTAGTTCAAAATGCCTAAATAAATACGGCTGAATTCTTTGATGAAGATATGTTTATCCTTATCTAGCGGCGAATCCAATAACTCTGTAGTATGGACTGCCTTACCTCTGAATAAATCAAAGATGAATCCGTCATCCCGGCTTAAACCCCATCCGCTTTTCGGCTGGTAACCTAATTGCTTTAAAACCGTTACTAAATATTCGTGCTCTTTGACATCGGGAACAAGCAAGTCTATATCTTTAGTGGAGCCCTTTATATTAAGCAGGGTAAGCGCGGTGCCCCCGCAGGCAATCAGGCGCACCCGTCTTTTGAGATAATCATTCCAGGCGCTTAGGCGATCCATCAACCCGTCTTTGTCAATGCGGTATTCCATTTGGCTTATGAATTTTGTTATACAATATATTGTATATATTAATACAACTATGTGTATTAAAATATACAATATTTATCCGGTTTCGTCAAGGGAATTTTCTGAGATTGCTTCGCTCCCCCGCAATGACACAGAAATGATATTTCGAAAATGGATGGCTTGTGAACAAAATTCGGTTAGAGTGTATAGAATAACTACTGGTAAATAGCATGGAGCGCAACTTCCTCAGCTGGCCGATAGGAGAGTTTTAGCTTTTCTAAATTCTTTAAATCAGATGTGCCCATAATGTTTGTATACTTATATCCGGACAGCTTTTGGCAAAACTCGCTAAAGATAAACTGGGCGGCACCTTTGCATTCCAGGTCGCAAACCTCAAATAAGACGCAGAAGGTTTCCTCGTTAAGGGCGTAACCAAAGGAACAGGCCCTGATTTTTCCGTCAATCTTTACCGCGTAACCGATCAAATCTAACTTTTCATAAAATTTTAGCGCGGTTTCAAAGCTGACAAAGCTATCCTCAAGCATTTGCTGATAGATGCTATCGGAAAACTTACCCTTTCGCTCCTTCATCCAAAGCCGATACAGGGAAAGACAATCCTGGCACAGGGAATCGTTATATTTTAAAACCTGCGCCTTATAATTCTTCTTAAAATGGTTATAGCTTGCGCGCTTATGCTTAAATGCCTCTCCGGATAATTTGGCTATCGCGTCCCTTAAGCAAAGATACTCCTTATCTTTGAGCTTTGCCTTGAATCCCGACTGCTCATAGTACTTTAAGTCCGTTTCCGAGACATTCTCAATTCTCGAAATCTCGTTGTTTTGGTTCCGGGAATTCATCAGTTCAAAGCACCGGAGTATCGTTTCCTCGCCGGGAGGGACACCCAGCGGAGGAATAGGCATAAACATCCCGATAGCGTCTGAATAGAAAATACAAAGATTATCCTGGATTATTGTCCAGAAAATCTTATATAGTCCGCTCCAGATAAAAATACCCGCGAAATGGTAGCTTGAGACATTGGTTTTATTTTTTTGCAGATAGCTTTCTACTAAGGGTTTATCTTCAATGGTTAATTGGCGAAGCCCGAACTCCCCGGCATTAAGCAAATCGCTTACATCGGCGATAATCTCAACATCTTGCCGGTAATCCGCGGCAATCTCCGGATTATTCTGTAAGGCCAAGATAATATCATCCGTCTGTAATCTCTCTTTTAAATAATCTATATATCCCTTAAGCGCGGTTCCTTGCGGCCTATGTTCGGTAATAAAACTACAGGCCCTGTGCAAACCCAGGCGCAAGGAATTACCATGACGCACCAAGAGAAAGGGATAAAGTTGACAATCTAAGGGATGGCAAGAATAAGCCTCGCAATGATTATCTTCCCGCAGATTCGCGCAGATATATTCGCCGTTTTTCCTGACTAATCGGCACCCTGCAGGCGCCCAGATACCGGGATTCCGGGCGAACCTGCAGCAGCCCTGGCACTTAAGACAGAAATCTGACGGGACAAACTGTTTTAACATCTTATGTTATTTTACCGTACTTCCAACTTTCACTTCTCTCTGCGGCGTAAGGATTACGACTCCGTTTTCATCAGAGGCAGCCAGAAGCATTGCCTGGCTTTCTATGCCGCGTATCACCGCCGGCTCCAGATTTATTATTACCGCGGCCTGTTTTCCGACCAGCTCTTCCGGTTTATAGTAATTCCTGATGCCGGCAACAACCTGCCGCTGGCTATCCCCCAAATCAATCTTGAGCACATAGAGCCTGTCCGCGTTGGGATGCTCCGTAACCTCTTGAATCTTCGCTACTTTTATCTCTAATTTCCTGAACTCCTCGTAAGTAACCATTGTCTCTCTCCTCGTAATTAACCTTCCTCGCCCTGGTTTATGGAGATATTATATCATAGAAGCCGCGCTTATGCTATAATACCCCCGTGCAATACGACCGGTTTCAAGCGGAAGCCATTGATTATATAAAACGGGGCCATTCGGTGATTGTCTGCGCCCCAACCGGAGCGGGCAAAACCGCTATCGCCGAGCATGTGCTTGAAAGCTGTATTGCCTCAAATCAGGGCGTGATTTATACCGCCCCCGTCAAGGCCCTCTCCAACCAGAAATTCCGCGATTTTCAGAAGAACTATCGTGATAAGATAGGCATTCTCACCGGTGACGTATCCCTTAATCCGGACGCGCCGGTCCTGATCATGACCACCGAAATATTCCGCAACAAGATTTTGGATGAGCCTCAAGGTCTAAAAAAGTTTTCCTGGGTAATCTATGACGAAATCCACTATATTGACAACTCTGAGCGCGGAACGGTCTGGGAAGAATCATTGATGTTATTGCCTGCTCATATGCGCGTGCTCGGCCTGAGCGCCACGGTGCCGAATATTGAGGAATTCAGCCAGTGGCTTTCCTCGGTGCATCATATGCCGCTTAAAATCATTGTGGAGAAAAACCGGCCGGTGCCTTTGCATTTTCGCTTTCAGGCTCAAAACAAAATCATTGACGATTTTAAGGACTTAAGGAAAGCATGTTTTGCTCAATGCCTGCGCTATGAATACCGCGGCCGGAGGCAGGACTTTCGCCGGGAAGCCCATCCTAACCGCGTTATTACCCTAATCCAGCACGTCCGCCAGAATAACGGGCTTCCCTGCATCTATTTTTGCTTTTCCCGCCGGCGCTGCGAAGAGCTTGCCGGAGAGCTTTTAGGTTTTAATTTCCTGGAAAATGACGAGCGGGAAAAGATAGCCGGCTTGTTTGATGAGCTCATCCGACGTTTTGATTTAGGCCATGAGCCCAGCGCCTCAATGCTCTATCCGCTTATTCAGCGCGGCATCGGCTATCATCACGCGGGAATGCTGCCTACATTAAAAGAGGCGGTGGAGCAGCTCTTTACCTCCGGGCTCTTAAAGGTAATCTTTACCACAGAAACCTTTGCCCTGGGGATAAATATGCCCGCGCGCTCGGTTATCTTTGACGAATTAAGAAAATTCTACGGCAGTTATGTGCGCAACTTAAAGACCCGCGATTTTTATCAGATGGCCGGACGCGCCGGAAGGCGCGGCATAGACACGGAAGGATTTGTCTATAGCCGGATTAACCCGCACAGAATAGATATGGAAGAGCTAAGGCGTATCATTTACGGAGCGCCCGAAAGGGTCAACTCTCAATTCAATACCTCCTACGCCACCCTGCTTCATCTTTACGAAAAATACCGGGAAAGATTTTTAGAGATCTATCCTTTATCGTACCATTTCTACCAGGCGAATGTCCGCAAAAAGGAAGAGGCATACTATCTGCTGCGCCAAAAGATAAGCTTTTTGAAATCAGCCGGCTACATCAGGAATAACGAATTAACCGTGAAGGGAAAATTTGCCTCGGGCATTTACGGATACGAGCTTATTCTCTCTGAGCTTTTTGAAAATGGCTCTCTGGAGAACTTTAACGAAACGGAGCTGTGCATACTGATGGCCGCGATAGTGTTTGAGCCGCGAAGAAATGATACCCTGCCGCCCCTTTCGCGGGCGGCCAAACACCTAAAAAACCTTTGCGAAAATCTTATGAAGCAGATTTTAAGGCAGGAATCCCGCTTTAAGATTTATCCTCCCAGTAAAACCCCGCACTTCCACCTGGCCAACGCGGTCCACGCGTGGATTAACGGCGAATCCTTCCATAAAACCCTCGCCCATGCCACTTCCGACGAGGGGGAGCTGGTAAGATATCTGAGGATGTCTCATCAGCTCTTCAGGGAAATTCTTGCTAACCGCCTGAGCTCTAAGGACCTCAAAGAAAAAATATCCCGGCTGATTCCTAAAATCAACCGGGATATCGTGGATGCCGAGCGGCAGCTGCGCGCGAATTAATCAGCGTTTGATTCCTATAAGATGCAGCCCGAAGGCAGATTCCTGTCTACAAACTCTACAACTTTTCTCTGCGTCAGGCTGTCTAAATTATAAAACTCTAGGCCCATCCCCGGATAAATGTGCGGCATAAGCTCCTTTACCACATGCCAAACCACCTTTGCCTGAAGGTCCAGCACTCCGGGCTTGGGTAGCAGCGAAAGCTTTATCTCTAAAATTTCTCCCAAAGGATACATCTTATGGGCAAAGAGCAACAGGCCCACCGCGCTTAGGTTTAAGACCTTTCCCTTATGAAAGCTTTTTTCTGCGCCGGTTTTTGAGCGAAATTCTATCTCTATGTCTAAGGGGAGGCGCTTAAACCTTCTCCGGAGCTGTTTTTTCTGGATTTCCGCGATTGCCTTATCTTCCTTAAAGCTGGCAACAGCAGTTCTTTCGTCTTCATACATCTCAAAAACCTTATCCAGGCACATCAGGGAAAAAATCTTTTTGATATGCTCGGGGATATTCATAAACTTTATCCTGCCTTTGTGGTTCATCACGTTTTTGCAGGCGATGGCGATAACCGACAGCCCGGCGTAATCAACCAGGTTCACCTCTTCAAGATTGCAAAGTATGTCTTCGTAACCGTTTTCCAGGCACCAGCCGATTTTTTCAATAAAATTAGAGGCGTCAATATCGATATTGCCGGATAAATCCAGCACAGCAACCGTCCCCTGCTTTCTTAATTCTATTTCCAGCACAAGTATATTCCTTTCCAACAAAATGAGACCTGCGCCTAAACCTCAACAGGTCTCATTTTTGCTAAAGATTCAAGCTTTTACTTAAAAGCTATTTCTTAGGCTTCTTTGGTTTTTTGGGACCGCAGGTTCCGCAACCCATTTTGCACCTCCGTTTTATTTCTTCACCAGCCTCACATAATCAAAGTAAAGCGTGCCCTTCGCCGCCGGACGCGGCTCAAACTGAAAAACCTTGACCGGAAAATCTAACACGGTATTTTTTTCCGCCTTCTCCGGCTGCCAGTCTCCCCGGGCAAAAAAATCAGAAAAAGGGATGGTAAATTCTTTCCAGCCGGTAAAATCATCCTCAATCAGATACCGCCAATACTCAGAGCCGCTATCCACTAAATCTACGGCAACCTGGGTTTTGGTGTCTGCCCCATACATATAAAAAGAAATAGCGTCATATTTGGTAAAATCAATATCTTTTGGCTCAACCTGCCATGCCCCCGCCCCTTTTACCGTCAGGCCGTATCCCCGGGACACCCACATATAGCCGCCGTCAACCGCGTCGAATTTTACCTCCAATGCCTGCTCGCCGCGATATTTGGTTTCCTTTGAGGCGATTACCTCAACGCTTGACCCGCCGCCTGCTCCAAAATCTACCGTTCCCTGCTCACCTGCGGAAATCGCCCCCTCAAAATCATCCAAGAGCAGCTCGTTATCACCCATCTGCGCGAAAACCAGAGCGGTTAAGCTGAAAAAAAGCATCCCTGCCGCCAAAAAGGTAATTTTGTCAATTCTCATCTTATCCTCTCTTTATGCTTTCTCTTTGCCTTCAAGAGAATAACCCAGGCGTTTAAACACGGGGAATAATTCCCTATCTTCTTTACGCGAATGGGTAAGCATCATGTTGATAATTTCTCTGCTTAGCTCAACCAGGCCTTTTGCCCTCTGCTTATCTTCCGGAGCGAAACTACCCCCCGCGAACAACTCCTTGAATTCGTCAATTTTTTCTAAGATATCTATGTGTTCGTGCTGCAGCGCGCGGATAATGCATTTATCTTTTAAGCCGCCATTGTTCAAGACAAGAGAAAATATCCGGCTTTCCTCAAACCTCAGATGGTTCGCGATATCCCTTGAGAATAGCCTATTGATACCCGGGAGGGAATCCAGGGCTTTTTTCCCTTCCGCTACAGAGGCCGCCTTATTAAAAAAACTCAAGGCTTCGAAGATTTCCCCGTGCTCCCGGGCGTGCCTTAATATCTTATCCATCCTGCCTCCGATTCGCTCCTTAATAAATTATTATAACGCAATATACGCCCATATCAACAAATTTTTGAGCTGGGAATGGGCGGCTTAACGATAATTGCAAAAGCTAAGCGGTATGGGGAAATCCAGCCCCTTTAAATGCGCGATCACCGCCTGCAACTCATCCTTCTTGGCTGAACTGACCTTGATTTTCTCGCCTTCAATCTGAGCCTGCACCTTAAGCTTAAGCCCTTTTATGCTCCCGGTCAACTCTTTTGCCATCTCTTTGTCAATACCCATGCATAATTCCGCTGTTTGGCGCAGATAACCCTCGAACGCGTGCTCCGGAGCGCTGAATTTAAGGGCCTTGAGAGAAATGTTTCTTTTTGCCATCCGGGTAGATAAAATATCAGTAAGGGCGCGCAATTTGTAATCGTCATCCGCGACCAGAGTGATCTTCTTTTCTTTACGGTCGTAGGAGATGGAGGACTTGCTGTCCTTAAAGTCATACCGCTGAGCCAGCTCCTTATTGGCCTGATTTACCGCGTTGTCCATTTCCTGCAGGTCCACTTCAGACACAATATCAAAAGAAAAATTCGCCATAGCTCAATTCTCCCAAACAGGAAAAGACTTTATCCCTATATCTCTATTATAGCCAAAATACCCTTATTATCAACCAAATTCGCAAGCCCACTATTCAGGTTAACAGCCATAAATCTGCCGCCTTCCGGCGAAAATAAAGGCCCGGGACCTTTCTCAAGATCCCGGGCCTGGTTTTAGCTCTAGATTAAAGCTTGACTACATTAACAGCCTGTTCGCCTTTAGGCCCCTGCTCGATATCAAACTCCACCTGGGCACCTTCAGCTAAAGACTTATAGCCGTCACCCTTAATCGCGGAGTGATGCACAAAAACATCCTTTCCGTTTTCCGGAGTGACAAATCCATAACCTTTTTGGTCGCTAAACCACTTTACTGTTCCTCTTGCCATTGCTTGTACCTCCTTTTCTTTGAAATTTAGTAAACTGCTAGAAATCCGCATTATCTTCACCTGACTAGAATCTTTGGGATTTCTAGCGGGACAAACAATGACAAACAAAAAACCGCAAGGTCAGATATCCTGCCCTGGCGGCTAAGACTTCTAAACTTTTACTGCATCAACTATACCACAATAACATAGTTTGTCAAGGTTTATTTTTTTACACCACAAAATTACCTAAACTGCTCTTTTACTCTGCGGCGAGTAAAGAAAATAATCGGGCACAGATTAAATACAAAAACCGGCGCTCCAAGCAAAACCATCATTAGTGCCGGAGATATTTTCCCTCTGGTTTCGTTAAACGCGTCCAGAGTGAGCAATGCTTTTTCTTGATATTCCGGCTTCACCTTCTCAATGATATATTGCCTTTTTTTGACATAGTATTCTTCGTCGTGCAAAGAATTAAAAATTGGCTTAAAGCTAAGAGGAATCAGCATTATGCTGATTACGGCAAAAAGAACCGCTGCCTTACGGGCTGCTTCATTCAATTTCAATATAAAAATACCCGCAATTAGCTTGGCTGCCGATAACGCGATGCCGACTAAGAATAAACCAACTCCACTAAATATGATGGCCTGATGAGGATTTATTATTCCCAAAGCGCCGCCAATGCCGGAAATAATAAATGTCCATCCCCAAAATGATACGCCTTTCGATCTTTTTTTCCCCATCTAACACCTCCCTAGCTTCCTCTTGGGCTCAATACTCCTGGCATTTGCGGCTTATAAGAATTTTTTAGAAAACGTATTTCTTTATTAACGACAGCAGTTCTTCCGGCTTAAATGGTTTTATGATGTAATCCGTAGCTCCTGCCGCCTGGGCATCAAAGATGGTTTTTGTCGCGCCTAATGCCGTAAACATAATCACCGGCGTTTCCCGGGTTTCTTCTTTAACCCTTAACCGGCGCAGCACTTCCAGCCCATCCATCCCCGGCATCATAATGTCTAAAAGAATAAGGTCGATATGCCCTTTTGCCTTTTCCAATGCCTGTACCCCGTCATACGCCGCTAAGACATCGTAACCTTCCGTTTCAAGACGGTTTATCACAAGCTTAACTAAATCTCTTTCATCGTCTACCAGCAATATGGTTCCTTTTACCATCTCAATTTCCCAAGACTCTCGTCAAATAATCGCGGTATTCACAAACAAAAAACCTCCGCCTTTGTTGGCGAAGGTTTTAATGTCCGCATTATTTTTATATAAACAGCTTTTGTCAACTATTTTAACGGGGTCGACGGGATTTGAACCCGCGGTCTTCGCCGTGACAGGGCGATGTGTTAAACCGAGCTACACCACGACCCCAGAAAATCAGAACTAAGAATTAAGAAAGGAATGTTCTTATTGTACTCAAAATTTTAATAACTTCAACATTTTCTTTTCAATGGTGGGCGGTACAGGACTTGAACCTGTAAACCTCCTGAATGTAAGTCAGGCGCGCTAACCAATTGCGCCAACCGCCCGAAATTTATACAGCAATAAGGCGAAGTAACATCAGGGTAAAGGACATCACAAAGAGGGCTACGGTTTCAGTCATGCCCAAGACTACCAGATAGTTTCCGAATCCCTTTCCTGTCTCACCCATGGCATCGCAGGCAACAGCCGCGGCCTTTCCCTGCCAAAAAGCGGAAAGACCTATGGTCAAACCGGCAAAGGCGCCGATACTCCAGAGATATTGTCCGGTATTGGCAAGTACCATTAACTGGCGCATCACTACCATACCATAGATAGTCTGGGTAAGCGGCGCGGCGGCAAAGATAACCAGCATAAATGCCGCGGGTTTGTTTTGCGCGAAGTTTTTCTTCCAGGCCCCGATTGCCGCCATACTGGCAATTCCCGCGCCGCAGGCAGAGCCCACTCCGGAAAGCGCTAAAACCAGAATCGCCCCCAAATCCTTAAACTGAGTAACTATACCGCCTTCCATAATAATCGCCTCCCTATTCTTTTAAAGGTTTATAAGGGCTTCCGCTCCAGGACAAGCCCATATGCCCGGAGAATTCCAGCAGGTTAAGCCTGACGCCGTGCACTAATACCGACACCGGGCCTAAAACCAGCCCAAGGCAATTGCCGATCAGCGCGATAAGAGCGGCAAGGGCAATCATCAGCATGCTGCCTTTGCCTACCATTGCCGCCATGGCGTTAAAGGCATCGGCTATTGCTATCCCTGCCAAGCCAACCGCGAATAACCGGATATAAGAAACCACGTCGGCGAAATTACCGATAAAGCTGAAAGGCAGCGTCACCAGCCAGGTAATCCATTCTTCGGCTGACTTGAGAATATTCTTTCGTGGGCTGCTAAAAATAACTACTAAGGCCGCGCCGCATAAGACAAGCCAGCCGCAAAACTCCGGCATCGCGTCTCCCAAAACCAGCGTTCGCGCGATAAAAAAAGCCGCCCAGAGAATGCATATCCAGCCGGCGTCTGCCAGCGCGCTTAGCGAGGGGATTTTGAGCAATCCCCGCCAGCCATGGGCCAGGGAGAGATGTAATGCCCCCAGAAAAAAACAGAAACGCTGCAGCACCCTTTCATCATTAAGGCCAGGGATAAGCGGTTTATAGCCCGCCTTTAAAACCCACTCCTGGCCAAAGAACGTGCCGGTAGACAACCCCCATATAATAGCGCAAAAGCTTAAGATGTAAAAGAGAAAAAATGCTGAGGTGTCCGCGCCCTTTCCCCTGGCTTTTTTGTGCAGGAAAAAGGTAAGAATACTGTAGATAATGCCATAGCCGGCGTCTCCGATTAATATCCCGAAGAAAATGCTGAAAAAAATCAGGAATAACAGGCTGATGTCCCGCTCGCGGTAGCCGGGAAGTATTTCCAGAAATTTGAATATGGGCCTGGCCAGGGCAATCCAGCGGGGATTGCGGATTAATACCGGAACATTATCTTCCGCGGACGGCTCGCTTATTGCCAGGGCCCATTGCTCTTTTTTGGCTGTCTGCGTGATTAAGCCTGCTTTATCAAAAGGCACATAGCCGCTTATGTAGGAAATAGGCCCGATGCGCCCCATGCCCCTGATTGCCTGATGAAACTCCAGTTCGTTCTCAAGCGATTGCTTTATGGAAAGAAGCTTATTACGCCAGGCCGATAGCTTAATCAGCTCATTTTTTATTGTCGCCATTGCCTGTTCGTTTTCAGACAGCCGCGAACGCATTTCACTTAAGCTCATATTGGGTAAGGCGATCTCTTTATGGGAAAGCGTTCTTTCTCCTTTTGACACAACTATACAATAGGCAATATTTCCGGCCGCATACACCTTTTGCGCAAAAACATCCTCAGGTAAGTTCTTAATTTCTTTTAGTGGTATATGATACAATTTAAGATGAATATTTTGTTTTGCCAGGCCTTTAACGGCCCGGGGCTCAAAATCCCCCCACTCCTGCCACTTAAGCGATTCGGCCTTCAGGTGGCGGCCAAATTCGCCTAACTGCTCTAAGCGCTTACGCAAATCTACGATATGGCGGCAGGTAAAATTCCAGTCTTCTGATTTTTTTTCTTCCGAAACCTCAGGCTCGGAAGAAAACCCCTTTTCTGAAAGCACCTCTATGGCTGAACTAAGCAGCCTGCTATCTTCCTGCAGTTTATTTATGTCCGCTCCCTCAGGCCTCTCCTGGTGCTCTACGTGCAGGACGCCGAGACCGCGCAGATTTGAGACACTTAAAACGACGTCCTTTTCTTGGGTGATTACGGTAACCTTTTTCATTGGCACAATCATACCAGCGCCTCTTCCAAAGCTGCCTGCTCTATCTTTCTCTTGGCAATCTTACTGCGGCCCACGGCGTTAGCCATCTGGTCTCCCAGGTAAATCTTAATCCGGCGAATCGCTTCCTCTGCCTCGGGGATTTTTACCTTTTCAAAAAGGTTTACCCGCTGGGTGGTAACACGCAGTTCCTGCCTTAAGATTTCAATGCCCTGCCTGATAACTTCCGTTTCTTTGCGTAAAGACACTATCGCGCGCAAGATCTCAATCGCGGCATCTACCCAGAGAGGAGCCGTAAATAAATCGTATTCTGCTAACGGAAATTCCAGGCGCTCAAAAACCGGCAGGCCTACGCCCGCGATATTTCTTTCGGTAAGCGCTGTTTCTTTGGGCTTAAGCCGCTGGGCTATGTTTACCTCTTTATCCGCGCTCAATAATCCGGACCAGCTCTTTGCGGAAGCCTTTTTTAACTGCTCATGGCGGCTTTTTTCTTCTAACAGGGTAATCTGGCGCAGGATTTCCATCTGCAGTTGTTGTTTTTTTAACTGCAGGGTGGGCAGATACCTTTGGTATGCCTTGAGCGCGTCCCTTTGTTTCTTTAATTCGCCTTTGGTAAGTTTTAACTTCATTATTTTGGCCAGAATTTTTCTGTCAGGGATTTTTTGATGCCGGTTTCTTCAGGGGTAAAACATTCCTTAAGAATCCGCCAGCCCAAATCCAGGGCCTTTTCTAAAGGGATGTTTACCTTCAGAGACATCAACTGCTCTTCAAAAATCTTCCCGTATTTAAGGAGCTTCTTATCCCAGACGCTCATCTGAAAACCCATTGCCTGCTTTTCCAGGGATTCCCGGTAGCTGGCAAATAGCTGAATCATCGTGTCCATAATCGTGCGGTGGTCTTCGCGGGTCTTGCCGTTGACCTGCTGTTTGAGGCGGCTAAGCGAGCCAAAGGGCTCAATCACGCCGTTTTTCAGGTAAAACTGGCCTTCGGTAATATAGCCGGTGTTGTCGGGAACCGGATGCGTTACATCGTCGCCGGGCATAGTGGTAGCCGCAAGGATGGTAATTGAGCCGGCGGTGTCAAAATCCACCGCTTTTTCATAACGGCCTGCCAGCTGGCTGTATAAATCTCCGGGGTAACCCCGGTTTGAAGGGACATGCTCCATCGTGATAGAAATCTCTTTTAAGGCGTCGGAAAAATTAGTCATATCCGTAAGCAAGGCCAGGACGCGCTTTCCCTTTAAGGCGAAGTACTCAGCCGCGGCAAGGGCTATATCAGGCACCAAGAGGCACTCTACCACCGGGTCAGAGGCAGTATGCACAAAAAATACCGTGCGGCTTAACGCGCCTTCGGCTTCCAGGGTATCGCGGAAGAACAGGTAATCGTCATACTTTAAGCCCATGCCTCCCAGAATAATAATATCCACCTCTGACTGTATGGCAATGCGCGCCAGGAGCTCGTTGTAGGGCTCGCCGGCAATAGAAAATATGGGCAATTTCTGCGACTCCACCAGGGAATTGAAGACGTCAATCATAGGAATCCCGGTGCGGATCATCTTGTTGGGGATGATTCTTTTTATTGGATTTACCGGCGGCCCGCCGATATCCGTCAAATTCTCTGAAAGTGCCGGCCCCTTGTCTAATGGCCGGCCGCTGCCGTTAAAGATGCGCCCCAGGAGGCTGTCCGCGCAGGCAATGCGCATGGAATGACCCAAAAAGCGCACCTTGTCGCGCGTTGATATTCCTTTACTTCCGGCAAAAACCTGCAGAGACACCCTTTTTCCCTCCTGGCGGATAACCTGGGCCAAAGAGGTGGAGCGGCCGCTGGTAATCTCAGCGATCTCCAGATTGCCCGCGCCCTCTGCCTCAACGGTAATAAGGTCTCCGGCGATCTCAACGATATTGGTA
>SCPY01000022.1 GCA_004299495.1 bacterium
CACTAAAATCATGTCCGGTTTTATCTTAATATGGATTTAGTTAAAACGCGGACAGCATTGGCGGTTAAGGAATCAAGGCTCTGGTTTTTCTCCATCAGGTTTAAATCAATATCCGGTTTAATTTTGAATAGGGAAAGAACCTGGTCCAGCATTTGCCTGTGCTGCCCGCTCACGCAAGTAACAACCTTAAAGCGGTTTCGCGGCTTCCGGAGTTCCTTAATGATGGGCGCCATTTTTATAGCCTCCGGACGGGTCCCGAATATTATCATTATTTTCTTTTTAAACATAGCTATACTCCGCGGCCTTTTTTTAAAACCAGAAAAACTCCGTCAACCTTGTCCATGTTTGTTTCGTTTATCGCTTTTGGATTGATGCTTTTTAAAAAAGCCAGTGTGAATAATGGCGTAATCCATCTAAAGGGAAGCTTTATGATAAAAGGCAGCCTGAACCAAAACCTGCTAAATTTCACTCCGGGCTCCCCGAAATACATCCGCTTCTCTAATTCCAATCCCGAGGCTCCGATAATTCTTTTCCGTAATTCCGGCTCGTCATAGATCCTTGAAAATCCCCTGGCTCCCGCGGCGTCCCGCTGCTCCTTGTAATCCTTTCCGTAGCCGACGGTTATATATGCCTTTCCTCCCGGCCTTAGCACCCTGCCGATTTCTTTGGCAATCCCGATGTCACCTTCTCCTTCTATGAGCGGCAGGACGGCAAAGCATGTTACCAGGTCAAAGGTATTATCGGCTTGCGGCATTTTTACGGCGTCAGCCAATTCCGCCTTAAAGTTGCGGCATCCGGGGCTTAGCCTGCGGAAATATTTCATTTGCAGGCTTATTCTTCCCTGGTCCCTGTCAATGGCGGTGACTTCTGATGAATTATTTGTTTTGGCTAAAAAAATACCGAAAAGCTCTTCGCCGCAGCCCACATCTAAGGCCCCGGCTTCCCCCGGGTGATCCAAATCAGAGTTTATTTCTTTTATCGCCATCAGGTATTCCCGAAAGCGGAAATAATCTATGCTCTTTATAAAAGAGCGCGTTCCCGCCCTTAGATTAAGAAGGTAAAAATACCAGCCTGATTTTACGCGCATATTTTTTGAAAAAGGCTTATTCTTTCCAGGGCGGATTTTTCCCAGGACATCAAAGGTAAATTGCCGGTTTTATTTGCATAGTCAAAGGAGCGGTTTGACAGGGCTTCTTTAAGCCCCGCGCTCAAGCTTCCTGCATTTGCCGGCTCTACCAGGATTCCCGCGTCAGGCGTTTTTATTATTTCCGGAACCCCTCCCACTCTTGAAGCAACCACATATTTGCCGCAGCTGACGGCCTCCATTAAAACATTGGGGCATCCTTCCCTTATGCTCGGCAAAGTAAACACATCGCAGGAATTCATCCACAAGGGCATTAAGGAATGCGGCTTAACGCCTGCCATTAAAATTGAATTATGGAGGTTGTAAGCCTGTATCAATTGTAAAATATTATTTTTTTCTCTTCCCTCGCCGATTAAAATTAAAAAGATTTCCTGCCCGAACGTCTTCACTAAATTCCGCCAGGCCTCAATCAAGTAGGTAACCCCCTTGACCTTTTCCAGGCTCCCTACGAATAAAACAATTTTTTTATCAAGCGGCAGGCCGAGCTTTAAGCGGCAGTCCTTCTTATCCAGCGGTTTGAAATTATCGTTATCAACCCCGTTGTATATAACGGATATTTTATTTTCCTGAACTCCTATATCAACAAGCCTGCTTTTTAAGGCCTTATTTACGGTAATGACCGCGTTGGCGTTTTTGCAGGCGTATCTTATCAGCGCCCTCCTGGTCCGGTATTTTGTAAGAAGGTTAACGTCGCATCCCCTTGCCTCTATCGCTACTGGCTTGCGCAGGCTCTTGGCGGTCAATACCCCGGCGAATCCGTCCGGGTATAAATAAGGAGAAAGAATCAGGTCAAACTCACCTGATAGCCTTGCCGCCAGCTTCCTGACCGATAAAAAATATAAGAAACCGTGTAAAAAACGAAAAACCTTTGGCGGCAGGAATACCCTGGGGTGGTACACGCTAAACCCGTTATATTCTTCGCGGAGGGGGATTTTCCTGACTGACGCGCATAGGGGAAACGCCCTTACCGGAGCTATTATTTTAATTTCGGCAAGCCCGGACAGCCTCTTTGCCATTTCCAGCATAAAAGTTGATTTTTCAGGCTCCTGCTTATTCGGGAAAAGCATTGTTATCATCAGTATTCTTAGCTTTTCGGGCTTATCCATAATTCGCACCGCTGTCTATAAAAACCTTGTGCCAGAATTCCAGAACCAGCAGGCTCCATAATAATTTGCTGTAGTCTTCGGTTTTATTTCTTTGCTTATCAACAATTTCCCTGATAAAACTGCTGTTAAAATAACCCCTGGCAAGGCTTTTGGTGTCCAGTAAGACTTCGGAAATCAGGGTGTTGAGATTGCCCCGGAACCAGCTGCTTAGCGGAACGGGAAAGCCCCTCTTTTTTCGGTAGGCTATCCCTTTGGGTAGGAAATCCTTAAATGTTTCTTTCAGGATATATTTGGTCACTCCTGCCTTAAGCTTGAATTTAGAAGGGATTGCCCTGGTGAATTCAACAAGCTCATGGTCCAGGAAAGGGCAGCGCAATTCTACCGACGCGGCCATCGTCATCTTGTCCGCCTTAAGCAGGAGGTCGTCAACCAGCCAGGTTTTTACATCCAGGTACTGCATCCGGCTAAGGGGATCAAATTCCCTGACCGCGTCATAATGCGTTTTTATCCTCTCGGAGGCGGGGCTGCTAAGGGCCCCGTTCAATAAATCTTTTGAGTATAATTTAGCCCTTATCCAGGTTGATAAATCCGCCATATCCCCCAGGTATCTTTTCTCCAGCGGTAAATTTACCCATTCCAGGTATTTCTGCCCTTTGCGCTCGCCAAAAATCTTAGGGATGAGCGGGTCTGTGAACGCGGACCTGAACAGCTTGGGGATTTTGCGATACGATTCTATCCCTCTCATCAGGGCATAGATTGGATATCCGGCTAATAATTCATCGGAGCCTTCTCCGGACAAAAGCACGGTAACGTACTTTTTTGATTCTTTAGCCATCAGCCATAGCGGGATGCACGCCTGGTCTGAAATCGGCTCATCCAGATGCCATGCCATCCCGGCAATGGCATCATAAAAATTGACCGGAGATAATATTATTTCGCGGTGGTCGGTATTAAAGTGCCGGGCGACTTCTTTGGCGTATTTCAATTCGCTGAAATCATCCAGCCCTTCATAGCCCACGGAAAATGTTTTCACCGGTTGGGAAGAGAGCCCGCTCATCAGGCCGACGATTATGCTGGAATCAATCCCGCCGCTTAAAAAAGCCCCCAGGGGCACATCGCTGATCATACGGTATTTAACCGCTTCTTTTAACAGGGCGCTTAGGCGGCTTTTATAATCCTCAAGCGGTAAATCGGTAACCCTATGCTGATTAAGAAACCAGTATTCTTTTATTATGATTTCATTATCCTTGATTATTAGATAACTTCCCGCGGGCAGTTTATTTATCCTCTTAAAAAGCGTGTGAGGGGCGGTTACATAGCCCAAAGACATAAACTCATCTATAAATTCCCGGTTTACTTCCGGTTTAACCATTCCTGATTTGAAAATGCTTTTAGCTTCAGAGGCAAAAATAAAACGCTTATCGTCATAATAATAGTAAACCGGCTTCTTTCCCAGCCTGTCCCGCGCCAGGAATAAGGTGTTTTTAGCGAAGTCGGCAACGGCAAAGCAAAACATTCCCCGCAGATATTTGACGCATTCAGCGCCGTATTCCTCATAAGCATGCACAATAACTTCGGTATCGGAAGCGGTTTTAAGGGTGTGCCCCCTGTTTATTAACGATTCCCTAAGCTCCTTGAAATTGTATATTTCCCCGTTAAACGCGATACAGCAGGTTTCGTCTTCATTAAAAATAGGCTGGCGGCCGGATTTTAAATCAATGATGCTTAATCTCTTATGGGCTAATCCGGTGTTTTTACGGGTATAATACCCGTCCTCATCCGGGCCCCTGTGCCGCATAGCCGCGGACATTCGTTTCAGGGTTTCCTGATTCACGAAATCATTGTTCTCAAAATTTAAAATCCCGCAGATTCCGCACATAGATTTATCAGATGATGCTTTAAGAGCTGGTCCTGGTTAATATATGAATAAATAACAAAACCGAAATTTCAATCGCGAAAATAGCCGGAATGTCCCCGGCCTTAAAATGAAGCTTTTTGGATAACCCGGACATCCGCTGTATTATGACAGCCAGCGCGAAGAGCATATACAGCGGAACATAATACGCGCTTGAAGAAAAATAAGAGCCGACTAAGTACGCGTAGAGGCTCGCCTGCAGTGATTTGGAAATAACCGATATTTCTTTTTCATCATTAATATTAATATGGTTGTTGATAAAGTTTAGGTTTTTCAGGCTGAAGTAGAACAGCGCGAGCCAGATGAACAGCCCGAGCAATCCCAGCTCCGTAACGGTCTGGATGTAAGAGTTGTGCGATGCTATATCAAACCTCTGCCTGAATTGCTCATATCCTATCCCAAAAATGGGATTATCCTTTAAGGACATCAGCGCTTCTCCCCATACGTCCAGCCTTCCCATTGCCGATTCATCGGTTTGATATTCCAATGTGGTTGAAAACCGCGGAGAAAATTTAACCAGTACCATAAATAATAAGACGCCAAAGGCCATTCCGAATACTTTTA
>SCPY01000271.1 GCA_004299495.1 bacterium
TTAAGATATATTCTGACCGCGCTTTACTTTCTTTATCGTCATTATTGTTCTTGGCAAGCAGGATTTTTAATTTTTCTGCCAGGTTTTTTGTATCGTTAGTCCTGAAGGTAAAGCCGAAATCCCCCATTACTTCCCTATTTTCCGGGATATCGCTTGCCAGGGCGGTTTTTCCATAGCTCATTGCCTCAAGCAAGGCTATGGGCAGGCCTTCTAACTCTGAAGGGAGGACAAAAAGATAGGCATTGCTGTATAGTTCCCGGAGAATTTCGCCATTCTGATAACCCGTAAACAAAACTCTATGCCCGCCTATCTTTTTCAGAAAATCCATATAATCGTCGGTATTTCCGGAGCCGCCCACAATTACCAGTTTTTTATCGCTGACTGTCTCCTGGAAGGCGCGGATGAGGACCTCAAATCGTTTTTCCGGGACAAGCCTGCCCACGCTAAGAATGTAATTATCCTTGTTCAGGCCGTAATCCTTGATTAGATCCGGGGTTTTTGGCAAAGGCGCGTTTATGCCGTTGGGTATGTAGAAAGCCTTACGCCTGTGCTTCCGGATGAAGTATTCCTTTAATGTTTCTGAGACCACGATTACGCGATGCGCAAACAGCGCGGCGCAAAATTCCCCTGTCTTTAGAAAAAGCCCGGCTATTCTTCCCCATTTCTTGCGTTTCCAGTCCAGGCTGTGAATAGTAACCACGGTTTTAACCCCGCACAATACCGGGATTAATGTCAAAAGCGCGGGGCCGATGCCATGGTAATGGATGATATCCGCTCCTGCCAGGATAGCGTCTATAGTAGATAGGAAAGTATGCGCGATATTATCCAGGTGTTTGGTCTTTAGCGCGGGCAGCCTCCTGATTTTCACGCCTTGATAATAATGGCAGTTTTCCGGAGTATAATAATCCCGGCAGTATACGGTTACGTCTTGGCCCGCCCGGACAAGGCGCGAGGATAGTTCCTCAATATGCCTTTCTATTCCGCCGTATACCGCGGGAATACCGCGGGAGCCTACAATCGCTATTTTCATTATCCTTTAATCCCCTTCTCTTTTGAATAAACCGTTGCCGGCGCTGCCGCAATAAAGAGTGCCCGATTTTCCGGGGCTGATTGCCAGGGCGTTGACGCGCAAGCTTCCCAAATTTTCATTGAAAGGTTCCCAGGTTTTTCCCGCGTCCATGCTTTTTAATATCCCCCTGCCGCGGCTTAGGTCGTGATAATTATGGTCCGGGCAGGCGGCATACAGGACATTAGCGTCTATGGCGATGGCGGAGACAAATTTATCTTCTAACAGCCTTACCCAGGCCTTCGCGCCGTCCACGCTTTTATATAAACCGCCGGGGAAATAATCCCCGCTTGCCGGGTCATAATATTCCCGGCATCCCAAATAAAGCGTGTTGGCGTCAGCCGGGTCAAATGCCATTACCTGGATATTGGGAAATTCAACATCGGTTTGGATTCTTTCCCAGGACAGCCCCTGATTCCTGCTGGCGTAAATCCCGCCCCGCTCCTTATCGGACCTCCCCACGGCCAGATAAAGGGCTTGGGGATTCGCGGGTTGTAATAAAAGGGCGCGGGGATCCTGAAAATTAAATCCGCTATTAAGAGATGCCCAATTTTCGCCGTTATCTTCAGTTTTAAATACGCCCTGGCCGTCAACAGCCGCGTAGACGCGCCGGGATTCTTTTGAGCTGCGGGGGTCAACGCTGATAAACCTCACCCTTCCCCGCGGCAGGCCACTCCATTTTCCTTTGACATGCCAGCTTTTTCCGCCGTCCCGGCTGATACAAAAGCTTCCCTTGTTTTCCGACCACTCTCCTATGCCCGCGTAGAGGACAGAAGAATTGCCCGGGTCTATCGCCACGATGAAAGTGCTATTGTCATAATCCATTCCTTGAACTGCCCTTTGAAAGCTCATCCCCCCGTTGGTGCTTTTCATCAGCCCGATGTCAAAATAACCCACATAAATGGTATTGGCGTCATTGGGGTCTATGGTAAGGGAATGGATGCAAGTCGTCTCTAAGCCGCGCGTGGTAAAGGTTTCCGGCCCCGCCTGCCTGGTGTAGATTTGCCGCCAGCTCGCGGCATTGTCGCTTGATTTAAAGATATGGCCGCTGGTCCCTATGTAAATTACCCGGGGATCGCTGGGTGCCCGGGCCGCGCAATTAATGTTTACCCCCCACTGGGTTATCCATCCGTAATCGGAGATATCCTTACGGGCGGGGCTTTTTATATTGCCGTTTTCAGGCGCTTGGGGAGGCATATCATTTGCCGCGTTTACCAAAAACCAGCTTTCTCCGGCGTCAATGCTTTTGTAGAACCTGCCTTTGCCGCGGGATTCCCGGAGGCCGATGCCGGCATAGAGAATATTTGAATTGCCGGGCGAGATTATCAGGGTATTTACCGGCGCGCTGAAATCCTCCGCTGAAATTGGCGGGAAGCCGGTTCTTTTTATCCTCCAGCTTTTCGCGCCGTCTAAGCTTTTATGCACTCCTCCGGGTGTGGCCGCGTAAATGACTTGAGAATCATTGGGGTCAATGACTATGCCGCGGATAAAATCATTCTCTAAGCCCTCATTGGCTGTTTGCCAGGTTTCTCCTCCGTCAACGCTCTTAAAAACTCCGCCCACATCGCATCCGGCGTAGACTATCATAGGATTGTGAGGGTCTACTGCCAGCGCCTCAATCCAGCCGCCGCCTCCCGGGCCGATGTTCTGCCACCCGGAGCGGAGCGCGGGTGAATCCGCGGAAAACAGCAATGGGCACAATGCCGCGGTTATGAAGAATAGACAAAGATTAATTCCGCGAAGCCAGGCGGCCATAAACCTCCTTGATGGTGAAAGATGCCTGGCAGGCGGATAAACTCAATTCTTCTATCCTTTCCCTTCCGGTAGTCCGCCGGTTAAAGTCTAAGGCGTATTTGAGCTGTTGGGCGATATCCCGCGGCTCTTGAGCGGTTATATAGCAGCCTTTGACGCCGGCAATGACCTGCTTTACGTCACCCACATCCACGGAAACTATCGGTGTGTTGGTTGCCAGGGCCTCTTTTATGACCATAGGCGAAGCCTCGTAGTCGGAGGCAAGCACCGTTACGTCGCTGGCATTCAGGTATACGGGCATCAGGTCATAATCAATCGCGCCGCCCTTAAGCAGGATCAGATTATCCCCGTAATAGGCCCTCAAAATCGTGTGCGCCTTTTTGACTAAATCAAATCTTTTTTCCGGGCGCCGGTAATCGCTCGGGAAAAAGATGACCCGGGCATTTTCGTTGATGCCTAATTTCTTTCGGCAATCTCCTTTAGGAAGGGGCCTGAATAAGCCGGTATTTATACCGCAGGGGATTATGGAATACGGGGCCTTAAGCGGCGTTTTTAATAAGCCCTCATAGACAGCGATAAGCCGGTCCACCCTGCCAATTACGTAATTTTTAAAAAAACGCGCGTATTTGAGTTTCTCTATCAAGTCCATCCTGTAGCTTACTTTTCCTTTATGGCAGATCTCTCCTTCGTGCAGGGTGAGAATGAGCGGCGCTTTCAGCCTAAGGCACGCCCTGGCCATTATAGCCATACAGGCGCAATAGCTGTGATGCGTATGGATGATATCAAATCTTCGCCAAGCCAACAGGCGCGCCAGCTTAAACATACCCAATAGATAATTCCACCTGGTTTCCCTTCCGTTAATAAATAAGACCTCCGTGTCAACGCCTTCCCGGCGCAAACAGTCAACCTCCTCTTTTACCACCATTCCGTAGAAAGGAAATTTCTCATAAGGATACATATTGGTAATTATCAGCGCGCTTATCATTTTATTGAAGTTACGAGGCCGGGCCTCGCAGTGCCCGTTTCCATTCGTCCGACATTGAACATAATCGCCGCGAATGTCCAGAAGTAAAGCTGGACCACGGTTGAACGCATCAGGTTATCAGCCATGCCGATTAATATGTAAGCTACGCATAAAGAGAAAAATCCCAAGGCGATAGCCCTGGAATACGCGGGATTTAATCTCTTGTAAATCCGCAAGGCATCGCGGGTAAGCAGATAGAGCAAAAAGAGGTATGCCCCCAATCCCGCTATGCCTGTCTCCAGCGCCAGCCGTAGATAATCGTTATGGGCGGGGGCGTATTCGCTGGAGGCCGCGGAAGACAGGGCGTAAAAACTGCCCAGGCCGTAGCCCAGAACCGGCCTGCTTAAAAAATATTCAAATGTCTGCCGCCATAGGTTTAAGCGCCAGCGCAGGGAGTCTGTTCCGTCGTAGGCCGTGCCGCTTAGGTCAGAAAAACGCAGGGCTATTGAGGGCATAAGCAATGCCAGCGCGATGATAACCAAAAGGATAAGCATTACCGTTTTTTTAGACCTTAAGAATCCCAAGGCGAGAGCGGCGCAGATAAAGCTTATCCACGCGCCGCGGGTAAAGGTAAGCACCAGTGACGCGCCCATCGCCGCGATGAGCGCTCCGAGAAAGATTTTTTTTGCCCTGTTCTTTGTTTGCGGAAATATCAATATCGCCATAGGCAGAAGCATGGTTAAATAAAACGCGTAGACATTAGGATGGGTAAAGGTGGCAAAGGCGCGGTTGAAGGTTATGGACCTGTAGTAGCCAAGATCGGAAGAGC
>SCPY01000272.1 GCA_004299495.1 bacterium
GGTAAAACGAATTTTTTCTCCACCGGCTATTCTGTCAAATGTAACCTCTATCAATCCGGCATTATTTCCCGAAGGCAGATTCTTCGGATAGGCAATAACCTTATCCCCGCGATACATATCAAACAATGAATACTTATTGAGCGGTTCTTGCCGGCCATTATTCCTTACCAAACTTGCGAATACATATCGAAATGCCTTATGCAGCGAAACCCTGATCTTTTCCTCGTCGGAGTCCTGGCAGGTAATCCGCGCGGTCAGTAGGTTAAATGTCTGTCTTCCGAATCTATCCCTTATCGGATACTCTCCCAGGGAGAAAATTATCTGTTCACCGCTAATTATGTCAAATGTGGCAATACTGTTGTCCTTAATATAATAGTGTTCCAAATTCATTAGTTCGCCGTTAGGCGCTCTTGTAATTTTTGGCCTCTCTGCCACCGGAGACGATGCGGATTCTTTTTGTATCAATTCTTCTAAAGTAAGGGACGGCCTCCATGTCCAATTATGTGGCCCTACCGTGTTGGGAGTATTGATACGGGAATCGGGCCCTGCACCCAATATCGTTTGGATAGTGAGAGAGGAAAACAGGTTTTCGCATCGCCGCATTACGGAGATAACTTTATTTGCTATTGACTCGGGCGGCTCTCCCTCATCAATAACATAGCCATAATCATGCAACAGGCCTCTTACCTGATTTTTGTCATTAGGGGATAACTCCGGCCAGCGGGCGCTAAATGTAGGAGGGGTATCGTGGGTTGCCTCTATAATCAATGTATGCGGCCTGCGGGCCATTTCTTTCTCTCTCCAACCCACCGCGTTGTATAAAAATAAATTGGGCAGCCGCTCAGAAAGACCGTCCAGCATTCTTATTACCTTCGCAGGCCTTATACCCAAGTCCTCTCCGATAAGGACAATTCCCTCTTCTAAGGCAGTTTGGGCTAAAGAAGTTATAATCCCCCTTCCTAAAACCGCCATTTCATCTTCGCTTCCGGGATAAAACTCACCCTCGGCTGCTTTTTTACCTCTCTCTATAATCCACTGGGAATTAAACCCAAACAAATTATCTATCCTTACCCCATGAAAGAATTTCGCGGCATATCTCAGGCGCTCCTGCCAGAGCTCAAGGACTCCTCCATATTGTTCATGCCAGCGGTAGGGATGGCCGTCCCAGATTTGACCTTCAGGGCTGAAAGCGTCAGCAGGCGCTCCGGCATATTTCTCCATATCAAATAAATCCCTCAAGCTCCATGTCTCAGCGCTATTGGCTGAAGGATACATAGGTAAATCTCCGATGATACGCTTCTCGTTTATTTCCGCGTGTTGTTTTATCGCCACCCAGCTTTGGTAATATAACCATTGCAGCCATTGATAAAAGCTTATTTTCTCATGATATTCCCTTTCAAAATCCCTCAAGGCCAAAGAGGATCTATCCCTATATTCAGCAGGCCACTCCCACCATGGTTTCCCCTTAAAAATACCGGAGAGCGCGTGAAAAAGGCTGTAGTCTTTTATCCGGTACGCGTATTCTTCTAAATAATCATCAAGGTTGACTTCTCCGGCCAGTATCTTTTGAGGATATACCTCATTGTGAAATTCCGCCCAAAGAAGATGCTCCTTAATGGCAAATACCGAGGGATAGTCAATCCTTTCCGCGGACTGCGCTTCGATGGCTCTCCGGATCAAATTACCGGATTCCAAATAGCGCCGTATCTTATCAGAGCCCATAAGCACATCTAATGGCAGATACAAAATAGCGTCATTGGCAAAAAGACTGATGCCGCAATATGAGCAAGGATTATCCGCGGTGGTTTGGTTTGTGGGAAGTAAAAATACCATGTCCATATCTTTCAACGCAAGATAATCAATAACTTTCTTAAGGCCCCATAAGTCACCGGTTCCTAATTCATCTTCTCTGCGCATAGAAAACAACGGCCAGAGTATACCCTGACTCTTTTTCTCCAGCCACCAATGGCCCGCGCCAATTTCCGCCGGCGAGCTAGAGGCGCCTTTCTCTATCTTAGGACATTTTTTGTCTTGGGCCTCCCTTATTTCAGCAAGAAACGAAAGGATAGCGCCGATTTCTTCATCGGAATATGCAAGTTTATCCAATATATATCTTATTTCCTGCTTTTGTTCACTGCTTGGCGGAGATTTAATAAGAGGGTGGTTCAATATATGCTGTATTTCCTTTTGATCTAGATTTGCCATACCGCTTTCTATCAATCTTCTTCCCGGAATACCGGCAAGAATTCCTCCCCTAATCTGCGGCATTGTTACCAGTTTATTCCTATATATATACGCCAGCATAAAAACTGCATTACCCGGGAAGCTGTTCCATATATCTTTACCC
>SCPY01000273.1 GCA_004299495.1 bacterium
CATACATTTTCCGGTAAAAATAACACTGGCCAAGATACAAGCGCGCCTCTTGCGCCCTGTCGCTATCCGGAAAATTATCTAAAACCCTGCCGAAAAGCGGAGTGGCCGCTTCATACAATTCTTTATCAAACGCGTTTTTAGCCAAAACAAACATACCCTCCTCTTTATCCTCCTGGGCAAAGACATCAAGAGAAAACCTGCGGGCAGGCAGGGAGAGAGGGCAAAAAGCAAATAAGAGAATAAGGAGAAAAATAAACTTTTTATACATATCTTGTACTAATTTACATCTAACATGTGGAATATGGCATATGGTGCGGGTGGCAAGGTTATGTTTGAGCAGGGCGTACGGAAATTTTTGCGGCACGGACTCCGAGCGAAGCGAGGAGCGCAAAAATTTTCGCCGAGTGAGGCTTGCCGCAGGAGCAAGCCGAACGTCCCTGCGAAAACATAACCTTGACAGGACCCGCGCCTGAGCGAAAAAACTATTAGTTTCGCTGTCTGATGATTTTCTTCAAATAAGCTCCGGTGTAAGATTGCGCGGATTTTGCCAGCTCCTGAGGGCTGCCGCAGGCAACCACCCTCCCCCCCGCATCTCCGCCCTCCGGCCCCAGGTCAATAATATAATCACTGGACCTTATCACATCAAGATTATGCTCAATGACCACTACCGTATTGCCCTTGTCCACCAGGCGGTGCAGGACCGATAAAAGCTTATCCACATCCGCGAAATGTAATCCGGTAGTCGGCTCATCCAGAATATAAAGGGTATTTCCGGTCTCGCGCTTGCTAAGCTCAAGCGAAAGCTTAATCCTCTGGGCCTCCCCTCCGGAGAGAGTGGTTGCGGACTGGCCCAATTGGATATACCCTAAGCCGACGTCATAGAGCGTATCCAGGATATTCCTAATCTTGGGGATATTCGTAAACAACTCCCTGGCTTCTTCTACCGTCATCTCCAAAACATCGGCAATAGACTTTCCTTTATAGCCAACCTCCAAGGTCTGCTGGTTAAAACGCCTTCCCCTGCAGATATCGCAGGCTACATACACATCAGGCAGAAAATGCATCTCAATCTTCTTCACCCCGTCACCGCTGCATGCCTCGCAGCGGCCTCCCTTGACATTAAAGGAAAATCTTCCCGGCTTATAGCCCCTAACCCTGGAATCGGTAAGCGCGCAAAATATATCACGTATATGGCTATAGACTCCGGTATAGGTAGCGGGATTAGAGCGGGGAGTCCTTCCTATAGGAGACTGGTCAACCACAATTACCTTATCAATAAATTGACAACCCTCAATGGCTTGATGCGCGCCTGCCTTCACCTTGCTTTTGTATAATTTCTGTGAGAGCGCGGGATACAGAATATCATAGATAAGCGTGGATTTTCCCGAGCCGGATACACCGGTAACGCAGACAAATAATCCCAGCGGTATGGATACACTAATATTCTTTAGATTATGCTCGGAGGCCCCGATTACCCTAAGGATATTCCCTTTTTTGGCCTCCCGCGGCTCTTCTGAAGGGCGTATGATTAATTCTTTGTTCAAATACTTGGCGGTAAGTGACTCCTTGCATTTCAACAATTCTTGCGTCGGGCCGCTAAAGATAACCTCGCCGCCATACCTGCCCGCTCCGGGGCCTAAATCAACCACCCAATCGCTTGCGCGGATAGTCAGCTCATCGTGCTCTACCACTATCAGGGTGTTGCCCAGTTCTTTTAGCGCCTTAAGGGTTGCAATCAGTTTATCATTGTCGCGCCTATGCAGGCCGATGCTGGGCTCATCAAGAATATACAAAACCCCGGTCAATCCGCAGCCGACCTGAGTAGCCAGGCGTATCCTCTGAGCCTCTCCGCCGGAAAGGGTAGAGCTCAAACGGTCTAAAGTCAGATACCCCAGGCCCACATCCTGGCAGAATTTCAGCTTAAGCCGTATCTCCTTTATCGCCTGATGCGCGATCAGCCTTTCTCTATCGGTAAGCTTTAAAACTTCAAAAAAATCTAAAGCCCTGGCAATGGACATCCGGGTAAGCTCATATATGGATAAACCCTGCAGTTTTACCGCCAGGCTTTCTTTCTTAAGCCGCGCCCCCGAACATTCCGGGCAGGGCTGGTTAGACATAAATCGCGAGATTTCCTCTTTCAGGAAGTCCGACTCGGTCTCTTTAAACAATCTTTCCAAATGGGGAATTATCCCCTCATACCTGCGCCAGCCTACCGGCTCTTCCAGGCCGTAAAGAATGATGCTCTGATTATGCCGGCTAAGTTTATTAAAAGGGGCATCGGCATCTATATTCAGCTTGCGGCATAATTCTCTAAGCAGGCTGCGATAATACATAAGATAACCCCTGCCGCCTCTCTTCCATGGCTCAATCGCCTCCATTACCGGCTTCTCCCTATCCGGAATAATAAACTCAAGGTCAAATTTGAAACTGACTCCCAGCCCGTTACAGGCAGGGCAGGCTCCGTAAGGAGAGTTAAAAGAGAATACGCGCGGAGCAAGCTCGGCGTAACTAATACCGCAAATACTGCAGGCATACTCCTGGCTATATAGAGAATCCCCGTCCTTTGAGGAAATAATCACCGTGCCATTACCCGCCTTCAGGGCTGTTTCAATTGAATCGGCAATCCGCTTTTTGTCTTCAGGCGTAACCACTACCCTGTCTACCACAACTTCAATAGTATGGATTTTATACTTATCCAGCTGCGGGAAACCCTCTAATTCATATATTTTTCCGTCAGCCCTCACCCGGGCAAATCCGGCCTTACGCGCTATAGACGGGATATCGCGGTGCTGGCCCTTCTTACCCCTGATAAGGGGAGCGAGAATTTCTATTTTCTCATTACCCGCTTTTGAGAATATAGCTTTTAGTATCTCATCTAAACTCTGGCGCTGTATGGGCCTGCCGCAATTATAGCAATGCGCTATTCCGATACGCGCAAAAAGAAGGCGCAGATAATCATAAACCTCAGTCTGGGTAGCCACGGTAGAGCGCGGGCTTCCTCCCGCGCTCCTCTGTTCTATGGAAATAGCCGGCGACAATCCTTCAATATACTCCACATCGGGCTTCTGCAATTGCTCCAAAAACTGCCGGGCGTAACTGGAAAGGCTCTCCACATAGCGGCGCTGTCCCTCGGCGTAAATCGTATCAAAGGCCAAAGAGGATTTGCCTGATCCGGACAGCCCGGTAACTACAATAAATTTATTGCGCGGCAGGGTGAGGTCAATGTTTTTAAGATTATGCACCCGCGCTTTACGGATTACGATTTCATTAACTGGCATATTACTAATAAATAATTAGGGACAGGCACTATATCCTGTTTTCCTAAGAAAATAGTGCCTGTCCCTAATATGTATAAACTACTTCTTTCTTTTCTTCTTGCCGCCCCTGACCATTTTGGCGCAGGAGACATCTCCCTGCTTATCCACAAAATAGAGGTATCCGGCCTTCTTTTTTACGCCTACCTTGGATACCTTCTCGCGCTTTCCGCCTTTTTTGCCGCCGCGCGCCATCTTCGCGCAGGAAATATCTCCCTGCTTGTCGATGAAATACAGGTAACCTTCTTTTCTCTTAATACCTGCCTTGGCTACTTTTTCTGCCATAACTTTTCACCCCCCTTCCGTTTTATAATATACATATTGCCGCTGCTAACCTTATTATTAAGTTCCGATCTTTACCGGATCAAAAATGCGCTTTAAGGCGGCGATTGCCGACAGGATTGCCAGATAACTTGTTTTAGGATTATCCGGGCTGGGTTCATTTTCACAGCGTACCGATACCCTGCCCGCCTCAGACTCAATCTCTATCTCGTGGATATTTCCCCCTGTCGGCGCGCATACCATCCTCACCCTGGTCTTCTCTCCCCCGATTCCCGCCAGGCTTAAGGTGGCGGCAACATTTATATTCTGAGGAAAATAGGTTACCGCATCGAACGCGCTGCCGGAGAAAATCTCCGTCGCTTTATTTATAGCGCCAAGATTTATTTTATTCCTGGATACATAAGGAGAATCCTTTAATGCCTGCGGAGGCTTGGTTGTGGTAAGCGTCACCTTTCTGATACGCGCGAGAGCGTGCGCCTTTAAGCCGTCAATGCCGCAGATTGCCCCTGACGGAATATGCAGCGAACATCCCTTCTCCCTGGCCAAGGCAAAGATATCAGAGGCAGCCAATAGCCCTCCCACGCTCATTATCAGGCAATCCCGCCCTCGGCTGATGGCTTTTCTGGCAATATCCGCGGAGACACCGCTTGAGGCGGACTCTATCACAAAATCAGACTTTTTAATTAAATCCCCCAGGCTCTTCGCCGCGAGATTTCTTTTCTTTAGTTTACCGGAAAGGGCATGGGCTTTTGTAGAATC
>SCPY01000274.1 GCA_004299495.1 bacterium
CCGAGGTGCCCAAGCCATTTTACAGCTTGATGATTCGGCTTTTAGAAGATGTTGGCTTTGATTACAGGAAGTACGGTTTTCCAAGATGAAAATAGCAGTTGTAGGCGCGGGGGCGATTGGAGGGCTGGTTGCGGGTTACCTTAAGCACAAGGGAGAAGACGCGGTCCTGATCGGCCGCAAAGACGCGTTTGAGGCAATCAGACAAAACGACTTGCATATCTCCGGCTCCCGGGGCGACCTTAAGGTTAAAATAGATATTTTTCTTAGATTAGAACATAGCCCACAGCTGGCAATCTTAGCGGTCAAGACCCAGGACATCGCCGAGGTGATAAAGGAAAACTTGAAGTACCTGAAATCCGCGGCTATTTTGACTACGCAAAACGGCATTCAGGCGGATAAGCTTACCGCCAGATACATCCCTAAGGAAAATATAATCTCCAGCATTGTAATGTTTGGCTCAACCTATTTAGATCCGGGGAAAATTGTGCATAATTTTGAAGGCAATTGGATATTAGGCCGGCCCTTTGCGGGAAAGTCCTTAAACCCCTTAGCTAATGACGGCGCCTTAAAGGAAATAAGCGCTTCTTTAAATAAAATATTCCCGGTGGTTACCACAGGCGAGATTTTAGGAATGAAATGGCTGAAGGTTTTTGTAAATGCCAATAATTGCCTTCCCGCTATTCTGGGCAAGAGCATGCAGGAGGCCTTTAGCAATTTAGAAATCTGCCGCTTGAGTATGCGCATCTGGCAGGAGGGGTTGTCTATAGTAGATAAGGCGGGCATAAAGTTAATCTCTCTGCCGGATTTTCCTTTAGAGCGCTTGATGAAATTAACCAGCCTGCCTTTAGATGAATCCGCCAAGATATTTTCCGGTATTATGACAAATTTAAGCCGCCATCCGCTTTACGGCTCAATCTTACAGAGTATTAAGAGAAACCGGCCTTCGGAGATTGATTATATCAACGGCGAGTTCTCGGCCCTGGCAAAGGCAAATGGAATTTCATCCGGGCTTAATGAAAGGCTGGTGAATCTGGTGCATAGGGTTGAACGCGGTAAGCGTTTCTTGACCGAGCAGGAATTGATAGAAAACACAAAAGGATTTTTGTCATAGGAGGCAATTAAGATGGTAGATACGCCTTTTCCTAAATTAAAACTTACGGTAAACAAGGTCTGCGGGCATTGCTATCATAACTATAAGATGGGCGATGAGCTGATTCTGGAAGATTTTACCCATCCGCCGCAATATTTCTGCCTGGGGCTGGCCCATGTGCTTTTTCCGGCGGTCTATGCCTTGAGCTGGGGGGCGAAATTCCCGTTTATGGAAAATCAGCGTTCATTGCTTATCACCTGTCCTGACGGCGGAAAGCTGGAATTTAAGGTTGAGATCCTGGATAAAGAAGGTAAGGTTGAATTTATCCCCAAAGACCCGAATCATAAAGGCCCTAATCCTAAAAAAATGCTGGTGGAAGTAGCTCAGTGCACCGGCAAATGCTTCTATGGCTATAAATTAGGACAGAAATGGGAAACCAAAGGCCTGCAGACCATTCCTAATTTTTGCGGGGCGGCGTTTCACACGATGTTTCCCGCGCTCTTTGCTTTAAATTTCGGCGGCAAGTTCTGGTTCATGAAAGATTCCGACGCCATAGATACGGTTACCTGCCCTGACGGAGGCCACGTGGTGTTTAAAGTGACCCGGGCTGAGGAATAATATTATGATTAAAAGAAGGGTGGTAGTCACCGGAGTCGGAGTAATCTCGCCCAACGGCATCGGTAAAGACAATGTCTATCGGGCGATGATTAACGGCAAGTCCGCGGTCAGGCTGGTAGACGGTTTTGATGTCTCGGTATTTAATACCAAGATTGCCGCGGAAGTAAGGGATTTTGACCCGTTTAAGCTTGGGCTTACCCATGAGGAAGCGGTGCGTATGGACAGGTATGTGCAGTTTGGGGTGGTGGCCGCGGATATGGCGATTAAGGACAGCGGCTTATCGTTGGATAAAGAAGACCCGGAAAGAATCGGCGTATCTCTGGCCAACGCCATCTGCGGAACCAAATATATGGAGGAAGAATTCGCGCTGGTAACCGAGGATGGTAAGAAGCCCATCAATCCCGCCAAGGTGCGCCCGGACCTTTACGACGCGGCGATGTTTAATACTCCGTCTATTGAAATTTCTTCGCGCTTTCGTTTCAGAGGAGTGTGTAATACTATTTCTACAGGATGCACCGCGGGAACAGATTCTTTAGGTTTTTGCCTTGAGGCGATTCAGGACGGCGAGGCGGATATTATGATCGCCGGGGCCAGTGAAGCCCCGCTCACCCCTATCACTTTCGGGGCTTTTGACGTGGTAAATGTTTTATCGGCGCGTAACGACGCTCCGGAGGCAGCAAGCCGCCCCTTTGATAAGAAGCGCGACGGATTTGTGCTTTCTGAAGGCGCGGGGATTTTGGTTTTAGAAGAATTGCAGCATGCCCTCAGGCGTAACGCTAGAATTTACGCTGAGGTAATCGGCTTTGGCACCAGTTGTAACGCCTTTCATATGACCGATCTTCCCGCTGATGGCACGGCAATGGCGAATTGCATAAATTTAGCGCTTAAGGATGCAGGGATTAAACCCGCGGGCATTGATTATATCAATGCCCACGGTTCATCCACGCGGATGAATGATATCTTTGAAA
>SCPY01000275.1 GCA_004299495.1 bacterium
TCTTATTACCGGCCGATGGGAGACCCTACCCGTTTTATTGAGGCGCTTTTAGATTTTTTTAGCCGGGCGAAAGATGAGGACATCTCAAGCGGGGAATACCTTGGCTACGCTCAAAAATTAGAGAAACAGGCAAAAGAAAATCCTGATGACGATGCCTTAAGAGAAGAGGCGGTGAAAGTAGGTGAGGTTGCCGGATGTTACGCGAAGTTCCAGGAGCTTCTGCTTAAAGAGGGAAAGATAGATTTCAGTAACCAGTTTTATCTGGCCCTGGATTTATTACGAAAGCATCCTTCGGTGTTAAAGCGTTATCAGAAACAATTCAAATATATTTTAGTGGATGAGTTTCAGGATACCAATTATGCTCAATATCAGTTGGCCAGGCTGCTTGCGGGAGAGCGCCGGAATATTACGGTTACCGGAGACGATGATCAGTGTATCTATCGTTTCCGCGGAGCGGCATATTCCAACCTCTTAAGCTTCATCCGCGATTTCCCCGCGGCAGAAAAGGTGAGCATTGTGCAGAACTACCGCTCTACTCAAGCCATCCTTGACGGCGCGTATCGGCTGATTCAGCACAATAACCCTGAGCGTTTTGAGGTGAAGAGCAAAATCAACAAGCGGCTTATATCTCAGGGCCGGCCCGGGCAGGCCATAGCGCACCTGCATTTTGACACCCTTTCCACGCAGGCGGATAGTGTGGCAGGGCTCATTCAGGAAAAGGTAAAAAATGGTGAATATTCCTATAGCGATTTCGCGATACTGGTGCGGGCGAATAATGACGCTGACGCCTTCTTGCGCAGCCTGAATATGGCGGCTATACCGTGGCGTTTCAGCGGCAACCAGGGGCTGTATTCCCGGCCCGAGGCGCGCCTGTCAATCGCTTTCCTGCGGCTGATGAGCAATATCCAGGATTCCTTAAGCCTTTACTATCTGGCGACTTGTGAGATTTACGGCTTGAGCCCGATGGATTTAAGCCGGGCAATGCATTATGCCCGCCGCAGAAATATCAGCTTACACAGCGTATTGGAAAATTTCAATGATGAAGGGATAAAGCCCCTGATTTCCGAAAACGCCAGAGAGAAAATAGAAACCCTGATTGCGGATATCAGGAAATTCTCGGAGCTTTCGCGAACGCAGACCTGCGGCCGCCTGCTCTATCAGTTCTTAAGCGACAGCGGTTATCTTAAGGGGCTGGTGAGGATGCCTTCGGCGGAGAATGAGGAGAAACTGCTTAACCTGTCCAAGTTCTTTGACCTGGTGCGTAATTTTGAGACTATTGCCAGGGAAGACAGGGTGCTCTACTTCGCGGATTACCTTAACCTGCTTATTGAGGCAGGCGACGACCCGGCAACCGCCGAGGCGGATCCGGACCTGGACGCGGTGAATGTCCTGACCATTCATAAGGCAAAGGGCCTGGAGTTTGAGGTGGTGTTTATGGTAAGTTTATCGCAGGGAAAATTTCCCTGGCCGCGCCGCGGCAGGCCAATCGAGCTGAGCGATGAGCTGATCAAGGATGCTTTACCCGGAGGGGATTTTCATCTTCAGGAAGAGCGCCGGCTTTTTTATGTAGGGATGACCCGGGCCAGAAAAGAACTCTATCTATGCTCTGCCAATGATTACGGCGGAAGGCGGATGCGTAAAATAAGCCAATTTGTCTTTGAGGCTTTAGGCA
>SCPY01000276.1 GCA_004299495.1 bacterium
AAATACGCGTATCTTTTCGGTTTCGGAAAACCTTCAGGAGTAGATATGGCCGGAGAGATCTCCGGAGTCTTGAAGGAGCCGCGGCTTTGGTCTAAAACCTCAATCGGGGCGATCCCAATCGGCCAGGAGGTCGGGGTTAACGCGCTGCAGCTTGCCTGTGCCATATCCTCTATCGCTAACGGAGGCGTATTGATGAAGCCCTTCGTGATTAAGGCTATCCGTCAAAAAGACGGGGAGATAATAAGAGAGTTTAGGCCGCAGGAAGTAAGGAGGGTGATTTCCTCACGCACCGCCCGGAGAATGAAAGATATACTTGTCCTGGCCACCGAAGAGGGAACGGGTAGGCTCGCGCGCGTGGCTGATTTTAAGGTTGCCGGAAAGACCGGGACAGCCCAAAAGATAGAGCCGAATGGCGCGTATTCACATAGCAAATACACCGCCTCTTTTATTGGGTTTGCGCCCAGCGATGAGCCTTTAGTTGCCATGGTAGTTACGGTAGACGAGCCGCATCCGTATTATTTCGGCGGAGTGGTGTCGGCGCCGGTATTTAAACAGATATCCCAGGATGTAGTCAAATACCTTAAGCTGCAAAAGGATGCTTATGCGGTTAGTGAGATTGTTAAAGCGGCTCAATAATAAAGATGGCGCGGCCTTGCCGTATTGTTCGATTAGCAAGGTTAATATATCCGGCATCGCCTGCGATTCAAGGCAGGTGCAAAAAGGATCCATCTTCGTGGCTGTAGACGGCGCCGCGCATAAAGGCGGGGCATTTATAGATGAGGCGCTTAAAAGAGGGGCGGCCTGCGTAGTCTCTGAAAACCCGCCAGGCAGCGCGCTCTGTAACAGAGAAGTGCCTTTTATCCGTTATCCGGACACCCGTTACGCGCTTGCCCTGCTCGCGGATGAGTTCTTTAGGCATCCCTCTAAAGAGTTGAAGGCGGCAGCCGTTACCGGGACCAACGGAAAGACCACCGTCACCTATCTTATAAAATGCATCTGCGAAGAGGCGGGGAGCCCCGCGGGCGTAATCGGGACCGTCGGCTATTCTTTTAAAGGTAAAGAGTTTCCCGCGGCAAATACCACTCCCGGCCCCGTAGAGCTGCAGTCTCTCCTGAGGCAGATGGCTGACTCCGGGTGCGCCTATTGTATTATGGAGGCCTCTTCTCACGGTATAAGCCAGCAAAGAGTCCGGGCTATAGATTTTATCGCGGCAATATTTACCAACTTAACTCAAGACCACCTGGATTATCATCGGAATATGGAGAATTATTTCGCTGCCAAATCAGAACTCTTTAAGAATTTAAGCAAAGACGCCTACGCGATACTTAATGCTGATGATCCCGCGGCGTTAAGATTAAAGTCCTTAGGCGCGGGCAGGCCCATAAGCTACGGAATCCATTCCGATGCCCAGGTGAAGGCGGAGCGTGTGGCTGTAGGCCTGTCCGGAAGCGAGTTCATCCTGAACGCGATGGGCAAAAGAACCAGAATCAAGACGCCTCTTATCGGAAGCCACAATATCTCCAATATTTTAGCGGCATCTGCCTTTGCCCTGACCCAGAATATAGAGCTAACTCAGATAAGGAAGGCGTTAGGCGGCTTTGCCGGGGTGAGGGGGAGGCTTCAGAGGGTTAAGGCGAAAGAGAGGAACGTGTTCATTGATTACGCGCATACGCCTGACGCCTTAGAAAATGTACTGCGCACCCTGAGGGCGCTTTCCCGGAATAATAAGCTTACCGTAGTCTTTGGCTGCGGAGGAGAGCGTGATTCCCTCAAGAGGCCTTTGATGGGAGAAGTTGCCCGGAGGTATGCCGATGCCGTTATCATTACTTCCGACAACCCGCGCAGTGAAGACCCGGACAGGATTGCCAGGGATATCGCCCGCGGGATTAAGAATAGGCCCTATAAAATAATTTTAGACCGCAGGGAAGCCATTGCCTTTAGCCTGGCAAAATCCGGGAAGGGCGATATCGTCCTTATAGCCGGAAAGGGCCATGAGCGTTATCAGATATTTAAAGATAAAAAGACTGAATTTGACGATTATCAGGTTGCCGGAGAATATCTTAAAGGGAAAGGCTGATTATGCGTCCTCCGCGGGAAGGATTCAGCGTTAAAGAAATATTGGAAGCTGTCAAAGGTAAGCTTATCTCGGGAAATACGGGTGACCGCGCCTGTTCCGTTTCCATAGATTCACGCACCTTAAAAAAAGGGGATATTTTTATATGCATTAAGGGAAACCGTTTTGACGGCCACGATTTTATCCGTGAGGCGATTCATAAGGGCGCGCGATGCGTGATTGCCGATGAAAAAAAATCAATAGCCCTGGGAGACAGGCTTCCTTCCAATTTAATTTCAGCTAAGAACACGCTTCTGGCATTGGCCGGCCTTGCCATCTTAAATCGCAAGCGGTTTGACATACCTCTTCTGGCGGTTACCGGCTCTAACGGAAAAACTACCACCAAAGAAATGCTGAGCGCTCTCCTGGGAAGCCGGTACAAAGTCCTTAAGAACGAAGGGACCCAAAATAATATCATCGGTTTATCCTTGAGTTTATTAAGATTGAACCATAGCCATGAGATAGCGGCCTTAGAATTAGGCACCAATCATTTCGGCGAGATAAAAGAGCTTAGCCGAATTGCTCTGCCTACTGCCGCCATCCTTACCAATATCGGCTCTGCCCATCTGGAGTTTTTCGGAGATGAATCAGGCGTCTTAAAGGAGAAGTGGTCCTTAGTGGAATCGCTATCCTCGCCGCGTATCGCCATAGTTAACGCGGATGATTCCTTCTTGAGAGATAAAATATCTACGGATACCGGGGGCGTGATTTTCAGCTTTGGCATAAAGCGCAGGGCGGATTTTATGGCTAAGGAAATAATTTGTAAAGACGGGCGCGTATTTTTTCGTGTTAACGGCAAACGCGTCCGGCTCAATACATCCGCTTCAATTAACGCCTATAACGCGCTTGCGGCATATTCCGCGGCAAGAATTTTCGGCATCAGCGATGATGGGATAATGAAGAAGTTCAGGGAATTCCGTTTTCCTGACGGCCGGTTCCAGATAAAAAACTTAAAAGGCCTGCGGGTGATTGACGATGCCTATAACGCTAATCCCGGCTCTTTTCTCTGCGCCCTGGAGGCCTTAAGCAGTTTGCCCTGCCGGGGAAGAAAGATTGTGGTGATGGCGGATATGCTGGAGCTGGGGGAAAGGTCAGAGTTTCTGCATAGAATGATAGGCGAACAGCTATGCCGGATGAAGATTGACGCGTTTATCGGAGTGGGGAAATTAAGCCATAGCGCCTGCGATGCCGCCAAAAGGAGCGGTTTTAACGGCAAAATAATCCTGAAATGTTCTTCCGCGCAGGATGCCAGGGATGTTATTTCCGGTTTCGCGAGGAAGGGCGATACAATCCTGCTCAAAGGTTCCCGGGCGATGAAACTTGAGGAAGTGCTGAAGGATTTGTAATACAAAACATAAGGCTTTTGATGTTATACCATTTACTTTATTCCCTCGCGGGGCACCACTCTTTCTTTAATATCTTTAAGTACATAACCTTCCGCGCGGTGTTGGCCGCCTCAACCGCGTTTCTCATCAGCATAATCTTTGGCCCCTCTATCATCAGAAAGCTCACCCATCTTAAGGTGGGCCAGAAAATCAGGCCTCCCGAAGAATCGCTCCAACTGCATAAGCTCCACAGGTCCAA
>SCPY01000277.1 GCA_004299495.1 bacterium
CTAATTCTTTGGCACAAGTTAAGAATTTATCCGGGGCATTGCGCTTAATATAGCTCAAGAAATTAAGCAGATTCTGCCTCAACTCTTCATCATCAAGCAAATCCTCAAGCTTAAACTTTCCCAGGACAGCGGCAAAATTATCCGCAAGTTCGTTAATCTTTTGCTCATCCTGCTTGTCTACAACGTCCTTAAACAGGTAAACCCAGATATCCTTATATTCCGCGCCCTGCGCCTGTAAAATCTGTGAATAATCCAGGCTTTCTATAGCGATAGAGTCCACATTTTCCGCCTCCAGAACGCGCTCCAGGCCCCCGCTTTTAAGGATTTCTCTCGGGGGCAGGGCTGCCTGAGCGAGAAAATAGGTTAGCTCTGCCTCAAGGAGCGTATCCCTGATTTCTATGCTTTTTACTTTACGGAAGTGAAAAAACCGCGCAATCTCCTCATAAATAACGGCCTTGCCGAGTTCCTTATCGTTCATAAACAGGGAGGAAGCGCTTATGCCTATCTTTATGGGATTAATAAAATTAAACAGGCGGCTTATTTTTTCTTTCAGGTCTTGCGCGGATTTTACAAAGATAGGATGGTTGTGAAAATAGATGGAGGAATTATTGAGCGATATTTTTAAGCTTTTGAGGAAGTCCTGCAAGGCCTCTTCTTTGGTCATCGTATCCTGATACTCATCCTGCGGCGGAAGAGCCTGCGGTATAAATCCGGCGGGCCAGATCTTTTCCGGTGTTAGTCAAAAAAACCTTCTCTATTATTCTGTCCAGTCTCTCCTTATCTTGAGCGTCAAATTCGTCCTTGAGATTAACCAGCCAGTCCGAGTCATAGAGCACTCTGAAATTCAGAGTATTGACCTCGCCCGGTGAATGATGGTGCGCGATAATCTCGCAGACCTCCTCAATAACCTCATTTTTAAGGTGAAGCTTCTCCATTATCCCTCTGGCTATGGGAGGGCCTTCTATTTCCTGGTAATTTCCGGCTGAACTCTTGTATTTCTCTTCGGCTTTATGTATTCCTATATCGTGAAGCACGCTTGCGGCAATAACCACCAATGGATCCGCGTTCTCTTTTTCCAGGAGCTGCTCGGCAAAACCCAATACCTTTTTGGCGTGATTAATCCTTTTTTGGTCAGGGCCAAAATATTTTTCCATCTCTAAAATTAAAAGCTCTTTCTTGGTTTTATATTTATCCTGGGCAGGCCCTTTTTTAGCGCTTGCCACCAGCTGCTGATAACGCTCTTTTCCTATGCACTCTATCGCTTTCGGGCACCAGAGGGCGCATCCAAAATCTACGTTGGGGTTTATTACCTCCTGCTTACAATTATGGCACTTCCTTTTCGGCTCATCCTTAAAGAATTCTATTATTTCCTTGCAATTGGGGCAGGTTACCTCTGTAGTATCTTCCGGTTTCCAATACTGGGGATTTTGCCCCGGGCATTTCGCGTCCGTCATCTTACTCCCCCCATTCTAACCGTGTCTATCGCCTTAAGGTTATAATAACCCAGGACCTTAACCCTGGCCTTGGATTTGCCTACTAACCAATCGTGATATTTTTTCATAAAGCGCTTATGCCCTGCTTCAGTCTTCCATTCGTAAACCGACGCGTATTGATTCCGGGAATCCTGCCGCTTCATGGTAAAGTACCCCAAGAAGCCTTTGGCCTTTTTGGCGTAACCGGCCCACATTTTGCAATCTTTACGGTAGACAGCGGTTTCCCTGGGGCTTATCTCAAACAGGACGGCATGTATAAACATTATCTGTTTTCAGAATTTCTTATTCCCGTGGCGGTAGGGGCGAAGAGCGTTCTTTTTCATCTTTTCGCGGATGGCCTTTTGCAGGTCAATGTTGCGCGCGCCGCAGAAATCAAATATCCGGATACAGCAATCCGCCAACTCTTCGGCAATCTCTCCCTTGCTGGCACGCTTGCGCATTGCCTCCAGCGCTTCAGAAAGTTCGGAATGCATCAGGGCAATCAGCTCGCCGTCATTCCTTCTGCCTGCCCACCAGCCCTTTTCCCTGGCGATTCTGTGCGAATCTTTAACGAATTTTTTTACGGTGCTCATTTTGACAGCCTTGCCTTTACTATTTCACTCACCAATTTATTATCCGCCCTGCCCGCGAATTTAGCTAATAACTCTTTCATTACTTTTCCCATATCCTGCGCGCCGCTTGCGCCGGTATTCTTAATTGCCTCCTCAACTGCCGCTTTTATCTCTTCTTCGGATACCTCTTGAGGCAGGTATGATTTCAGGATCTCAAGCTCTTTGGCCTCTTTATCTGCCAAATCCTGACGGCTGCCTTGCTTAAATTTCTCAATGGAATCCTGGCGCTGTTTTATCTGTTTTTTGATAACCGTAATTGCCTCGGTATCATCCAGGGCCTGTTTCCTTTTATCAATAGCCGTATTTTTCAACTCTGACCTTAGGAAGCTTAAGGTTGATACCTTGAGGGCGTCCTTGTCTTTCATTGCCTTCTTAAAATCGTCCAGTATTTTTTCCTCTAACATTTACCTTCCCCCTTATTCATCCGTTCTTGCCTTCCCCTTAAATCGGCCAAGAAATACCTCTATTCTGCGTAACGCCTCCTTCAAATTATCCAGGCTGGAGGCATAGGAAATCCTGATATATCCCTCGCCGGATTTTCCGAAAGCGGTCCCCGGGACCACCGCCACCTTTTGCTCTTTAAGCAGGCGCTGGCAGAAATCCATAGAGCTCAAAGATGTGCTTTTTATGGAGGCAAAGGCGTAAAAGGCCCCTTGCGCGTTTACGCATTCAAGCCCGATTTCCTTAAGCCCTGCCATAACAAATTCCCTTCTCCTTAAGTATTCGCGCTTCATCTGCATTACCGCGCTTCTTCCTGATACCAAGGCCTCGCAGGCGGCCATTTGCGCGGTGATGGAAACGCACATAATCGTATATTGATGAATCTTGGTCATCGCGGCAATTACTTCCGGCGTGCCGCAGACATATCCTACGCGCCAGCCGGTCATCGCGTAGGCCTTAGAGAAACCGTTCAGGTACAGGGTATTCTTTCTCGCGCCGGATAAAGAGGCAAAAGGAATATGGTCAAAATCATAGGTTAATTCATCATATACTTCATCCGCTACCACCGTAAGGTTATGGCGCAGGGCTGCTGCCTTAATAGCCTCAAGCTCTTTTTTAGTGTAAGAAACTCCGGTGGGATTCACCGGGTAATTAAGGATTATCGCCTTGGTCTTTTTGTCACAATGCGATTCCAGTTCGCGGGCAGTGAGCTTAAAATTATTTTTTCCGGTAGGGATAAAGACCGGAATGCCCCCTGCCAGGGCTGTAACCGCCGGATA
>SCPY01000278.1 GCA_004299495.1 bacterium
CCTACCTATTCTTAACCTTGTCGATTTATTACTACCTGAATTTCCTGAGGAATTTCCGTGTTAAAAATTTGGCTATCTCCGGATTTATTTTAGGCATAGGCATTTTTTTTCACTCCCAGGTAATTCTATTTACCCTGGCCATAGTTTTTACGGAATTCTTGGGTTTTTTTTATTTTTACCGTAAAGAGGTGAGTGAATTTATCCGCAGGATTAGCGTCTTTATCCCTGCTTTCTTCCTGCCCCTGGCGTTACTTGAAATAACGGCGAACGCGGGCAGGATATTTCATTGGTATGGCTCTCGCGGATATTTCAGGCAGATATTTGACACTACGACGGGCAATCTGGTAACCCGGCAGGGCATACTTATTCAGCCGAGCTATTATTTGAATGTGTTGTGGCATCTTGAAAGCCCGGTTATAACCATACTTTCCGTTATAAGCCTTTTTTTTATTATCAGATTGATCCTGCAGAGGCAAAAAGATTCCCAGCTGGTTTTTCTTGTTTCCGCTTTGTTTATTTTCCCGTACTTATATTGGGTTTTACAGAGACGCCTGCATCAGGTGGAATATAACTGTCTTGGCGCGTGGCCATTTATGTTTTTATTTATCGCTTTAGGGCTTGATGCTTTATTTAAAAAAATCAGGCTTAGCTTTCTTAGGGCAGCAGCAATAGCGCTCTTTTTAACCGCCTCGGTATCATACAGCCTTTTTCATCTAAGGACTCTCTATGAGATAAAGAGTCATTTTCCCGAAATATCCAGGATATTACAACAGCGGAATATAAATAAACTTATCATTTATAAAGCCGGCGGCATCTGGGCGTATAAAAAAGTCGATCCTTACTTGCAGACAGTAGAGTTTTATCCGGCAGAGACCATGAAGGAAGTTTATGAAATCGCCAGAAAAGAAAAGGTGGATTTTTGTTTTTATAGTTCAGAGGGGTATTTCCTGGCAAAAACTAAAGACGCGCTTGTCGATGGAATTGTGGCAGAGAAGATAAGGGATACAACTATGAGGCCGCATTATCCTCTTTTCTTTATGGGTTTAATGAACGGCGCGTTGGTGAATACGAAAGAAGCGGATCAGCTTAAAGATAAAATATACGATTATATGTATCTTTATAAAATCAGTAAATAGGGATTAGCTAGGATGCGTGCTCAAAAGGTATTTTTCTTAATTATCATATACTCGTTATTAATTTCTTTTTTTTATGTTTATTTTAATCATAAAATGCCCAACCCTTTCCTGATGAAGTTTAGCAATGTAGATACTCAGCTGAAATTTGAACTTCCCGAGCAAGACACCTATATTTTGAAAATATGGAATCCTCGGTTGCCCGAGTTGCTATACCTCAATGGCCGGCAAATATCGCCTTACCATGTGAGTAAGAAGAAAGAGTCAGATGTCGCGTATATGATTGCGCCTGTTGACTATGTAATAAAAGGGATAAACACATTGGACGTATCCGCTCAGGGTAAATTTAGCATAAAAATACAAAACTTTTTTGGGGCCGCAAAGTCAAATAATATGTATGTTTTGCCCAAGTCTTCAAATTTTGTTAAAAAGATAAGATTCGATATTGTAGAATTTATCGCTGTCGCGCTATTTATTTGTATTATATTAATTTTATCGTATTCAGTTCTTTCGAAATCAGGCATTGAAATATTTTCTCTCTATCTTTTTTCCTACATTCCTTATTTCTTATGCCTTGGGTTGCTTTTTGCCGCGTCATTTTTTAGTCCCGCGCGTTTAGTAATGTCTGCTTCGGCCTTTATTGCCATGAGTTTTATTCTGGTAGGCATTGTCAAAATTCCTTTGCTCGCGACAGCTTTGCTTAAAAAGCATAAATTCCATATTTCTCCGGGCACCGGTGATGTAAGCGGTTTGCTGATATTCTTATTTATGTGGCTTATTTTTTTTACAGCGATCTCTTTACTTTTAGGCATAGATATGCTGGGTGAGTTTTTGATCAATATCGCATATGTGATATTGACTATTGGCGTAAGCATAAAAATGCTTAAGAAGATTAAGAAGGGCATAGAGGCGGGGAGGGGTTGAGTGAGGGGCGCTGAAACAAGGATAATTCCGGAAGAAGTGCCCCCTAAGTTTTACGCTGAGCATCTTAAGGCTTATGAATTTGCCCGGGATTTTGTGAAAGGAAAAAAGGTTTTAGAGGCAGGCTGCGGTGACGGGTATGGCTCGGCCTATTTGGCTAAAGTAGCGGTGGAAGTAACCGGGATGGATTATGAAAAAGATGTAATTCTGCGGGCAAAAAATAAACATAGCGCTAAAAACTTAAGTTTTACGGATGGCGATGCTACCCGGCTGCAATTCGCGGATGAAAGCTTTGATGTGGTCTGTTCTTTTCAGGTCATTGAGCATATCCCTGAAGGCCAATTGCTACGGTATTTATCGGAGATCAGGCGAGTCTTAAAAAATTACGGAACCTTTTATCTATCAACCTTAAATTTGGAACATTCTATAAAATCCCCCCTTACGTATCAAAAGAATCCCGCTCATTGCAAGGAATTTACCCTCGGAGAGCTGAAAGAGTTATTGGGCAGTGTTTTTTCTGATGTAAAAATATACGGGCTGCATTTAACTCTTAGGCATAGTTTTTACCAGCGGATGAAGAAAATCGGAATTTTCAGGCTTTTGCCGAGCCGCATAAATCCGGTAAAAAGATTTTATGATAAGGTGACTACCGGTGATTTTAAGATAACGGCTAATGATCTAAACAAGGCGATAGATTTTATTTGCGTTGGGAAAAAGAGGGCATTGTGATGCCGGGGATGGATGGGTTGGAAGTGCTACGCCGGTTAAGGGCTATTGGGGCCAGTATACGATTGGAGGTATTATGTTGAAGAGGCTATGCAGTTTTGTGGTGCTTGCCGCGTTTGTATTTTTGATGTCCGGTTGCGCCGCTATTATAGGGACCGCTCTTACCGCCGCCGCCAGCTACGGCATCTACAAGGCAAGCAAAAAATAAGCTATCTAAGGTGTGTTTTTTAGCGGCAGTTTTGATTATGTAGCCCGCGCTTCAAAAATTTACATTGACAAGCGCGAAAACAATGGTATACTAAAATTGTAGGAAGAAGAGATTAGAAGCATTAAAGCCGAGAGGGTTCATCAGATGTCTAACCTTTCGGCTGTTTTATTTGCCGCAGAAATAAAAGCATTGGCTTGCCGCATAAAGCATTGACAGATATAATCTTTCTCGTATAATAACCATATAAAATGATACTAAACGTTACCAGGACAATAAGCCAGCTGATAAGCGCGATTGCCTTCGCCCTTGATATTGACGAAGGGCAGAAGCTTTACCATGCCTGGCGCGTGAGCATATTCGGGGCGGAATTGGCAAAGATGATGCTTGCCGAAGAACGCAAAGATGTCTTTTACGCCTGCCTGCTTCATGATATCGGCGGGATCGGATTCTCAGACCACATCATCCATTATTTACTTAAAGAAGAGATTCCTAAAGACCCGGCGGTGCTGGCGCATTCCCTGACCGGAGCAGAGATTGTAATCCATAATAATTAGTGTCGTTTCTGTAATAATTAGTGTCGTTTCTGCGTAACTATTTGATTATTATACTGTTACAAATAAAATATTGACAATAGCGGCTTATAGTGTTAATCTGCTCTCACGCCGCGACCACCCAGGATTTCTATATCAGGACTGGTTTACCAGATAAAAAGATAATTATTCCATAACATACAGCCATAACAATAGTTAAGCAGAAACGACACTAATTTTTTACTACTCTTAAGCAGTATCAATCAGCTTATGGGCAGTTAAATTCGGGCGAAAAAGCTTTTGTAAAACGGCACCCGATTGCATCTTATAAAATGATGAAGACAGCTGGAGAGGCTTTAAAATTTGCACAAACTCAATCCGAATTTGCGGGAATGTCGCTATGGAACGATGCCTGGCGATGCTGCAAGACATGCATACTGGGGAGCTTCTAGTTCGCGTCAAGTAGGTGGAAAACTAGCCTCAGAATTTCTCAATATACATGAGGTCTATTCAAATAATTCATTTGCTGAGATATGCATGGATTCTTTTAATAATCGAGTCGGTATCGCATTGGGAGTTGATCAGGCACAACGTGCTTCACCAGTTAATGATCTGGTAATGGGAGCCCATAGGGAAGGAAAACTTCAGACTGGTTTAAGATAAGATTCTAAATAAGAGGAGATAAAATATCTATGGATGCACAATCTATAAAAAAAATGGGTTATAATATTTTGTTTTTCGTAGTGTTATCAGCTATTTTTATTCATGGATGTGCATTTGGCTTTTCAGAAAAAAAGGCAAAAAATATGCTAAAAGATGTCGTTAATAAAATAACCGAAGCAAATGCAGGCATGTCTATAAACGATACAAAATGGATTCAGGTTCAGAATATTCCAGGCGTAGATGAGGCAGTAATTTGCCAAGCATATATTAGGCCCGAAGAGTTAGAAAAGAGGTTACAGGCACTTCAAATTTCTTCCACAGTAATTAATTCTATCCAAACCACGGCCAGTGTCCAAGACGGCGTATATCTTTTTCTCTTAAGAAAAGGCAAAATCGTTGCAGAAGGGCCTTTGGGCGGAAAAGTCAATTTATCAGAACCTGTATTGGCAGCGAAGCTTCAAGATTCATTATCAATTGAAATTATACGGCTTGATCAAAAATGGAGGCCTTTGCAAATACGTAATATTAAATAAATGCAAATAGGGGGTAAAAGTTTGATGAGAAAAAACCACATTATTCTATTCACAGTCTTGATATTCGCCTTATTTATCGTTCCAGTTAGAGCACAAGAATGCAGTATTAACCCCAAGGAATACGTCTTAAAGGTCAGGGGCAATGGAGGCGTAGAATAATTAGTGTCGTTTCTGCTTAACTATCTGATTATTATACTGTTACAAATAAAATATTGACAATAGCGGCTTATAGTGTTAATCTGCTCTCATGCCGCGACCACCCAGGATTTCTCTATCAGGACTGGTTTACCACATCATTAACCGGGGCAATAACCGTCAGGCAGTTTTTAAGGAAGAAGAAGATTTCGATACATACCTAAAAACCATCAGCAAGTTCAAGGAAAAATATTCCTTTAAGCTTTATGGCTACTGCCTGATGAATAACCATACCCACCTCATCATTGAGCCAGCCAAGCCAAATACCCTCTCAAAGATTATCCAGTCAATTACCTTAAGCCATATCCGGCTCTATCACGCTAAATACAAATCCTCAGGCCATCTCTGGCAGGGCAGGTTTAAGAATCCTATAATACAGACCGATGAGTATCTCTTGCAGTGCCTAAAGTATATTGAGCTTAATCCGGTAAGGGCGCGTATCGTTAGCAGGCCGCAGGATTACCGCTGGTCAAGCTATTGTTTTCATGCCTTTGGTAAGGATGATGACAAGATGCTTGATAAAGACCCTGCGTATTTATCGCTGGCAGCCACAGATAAAAGCCGGCAGGAGGCATATCAGGCTTTCATGGAACAGCAACAGGACGAAAACCTTGCGGAGCGGATGAGGAAATCCATCGCAGGTGATCCTATCTTAGGCTCTGATAGCTTTATAGATAGTTTAAGAGAAAGGCTGTCTTTGGCAAGGCCCAGGCCAAGGGGAAGGCCGAGAAAAAGATAATTATTCCATAACATGCAGTAATAACGATAGTTACGCAGAAACGACACTGTTTTTCTATTTCTGATGTCCGGATGCGCCGCTATTATAGGGACCGCTCTTACCGCCGCCGCCAGCTACGGCATCTACAAGGCAGGTAAAAAGTAAAACCATCCAAGATGTGCTTTCTCTTGATATAGCCTTTTATAACTATTTCACTCTGACCCCTTTTAGGGCCATTAGGTGTAATGGTCCTTCTCCTAGTAAACGTGCCCCCGGGTACAGTGTACGCAATATATCTTAAAAGTATGATAATAATAGTTTTTGCTTGACAATATTTATATGGGAGTGTATATTGTAAATAGGAGGTGGATATTATGACAATAACGGTGTCAGCCAGAGGGCAGATGGTTATTCCTGCTTCCATAAGAAAGAGATACGGCATAAGGCAAAAAAGCGAGGTAGAGTTATTGGATTTGGGTAAGGAAGTAGTAATTGTCCCTATCCCGGACATATCTATGGCTAAATCCAGGGGGATCCTGAAGGGCGTATCAACGGATGACCTAATAAGGGAAAGAAGAAGCCTAAGAAAGCGGGAGCATTCCCGTGATTAAGGCGGGTTTTATTTTGGATACCTCAGCGTTAATTTCCTTTTTGGCGGATGAAAAAGAGGCTTCTGCCGTGTTAAGGGTTCTTGCCTTATCAAGGATTCCGTTTATTTGCCTTTCCGAGCTTTATTATATAGTTTGG
>SCPY01000279.1 GCA_004299495.1 bacterium
CTTTAAGGCCGCGTGCTGCTTCTGCAGGTTAGGTAATTCCTTGACGCAGAATGGGCACCATGTAGCCCAGAAGAATAATAACGCCGGCTTTCCGGAAGCAGCGGAAAAGGCAATCTCTTTTCCTTCTAAGCTCAAAAGCTTAAAATCACCCGCCGCATCATCTAATTTGGCAGGCAGCGGCTCAACCGCGAATGACACCGACGGCAACAATAAAATAATACCAAGTACGAATGCTGCGATTTGTCTTTTCACATTAACCCTCCGGCTTTGATAATAAAATGCTCGCCTATTCCTATCAGGATGAGGCCGCCCGCTCTCTTAAGCCACGACAGCCATTTCCCGGGCTTAGGTAAACTTAAAAATAGGGCGCTGAATGTCCCCACCAGGATTAATAAAAACCCCACTCCATAAGCAAAAACAAACATAAGGCTCGCGCCATAAAAGACATTCTGCCGGGTTGCGATATACACTAATGCCGTTCCCAAGGCAGGCGCGGTGCAGGGCCCAACCACCAATCCGGAAACAAGCCCCAGGAGAAATGCCGATACATAGCCGCCCCTCCTCTTAATCCTATTCTGCAGGTATATCCCTATCGGCGTATCAATAGGCAAGAGGTCAAAAAAAGAAAGTCCGGCGATAATACAGGCATTGCCTACAATAAGAAATGAAACCGGATGGTTGGCAATCTGTCCGAATAGTTTTCCGGTAAGCGAGGCGATAAGCCCTAAGGCGGAATAGGTAATCGCCAGCCCCAGGACATAGGTTAAACTAAGCAAAAGGCCCTTAAAGCGTGAGGATTCACCTTCTACTCCGATAAATCCTAAGGTTATGGGCACCAGGGGGTAAACGCAAGGAGAAAAACTAACCAGAACCCCCCCAAAAAACGCGCTGATATATTCCATAATGCTACTTTGTAGACTCATCAATCCAATCTAAATACGGCTTATGCCCCGCGACTACGGGAAGCGCGATTATCTCCGGCACTTCGTAACTGTGCATGGACTTTATTTTCTTTATCAATCCCGGGAAAAGAGACTTTTTGGTTTTGACGATGAGCAAGGTTTCTTTTGCCTTATCTAATTTTCCCTGCCACCAAAAATGAGAATCCGCGCCTTTAACGATATTGACGCATGCGGCCAGTTTTTCTTTAAGCAATCCGGAAGCTATCTTTTCAGCTTCTTCTTTTGAGCCGGCGCTAACAAAGGCAACGAGATACATATATTACGCTAACAGTTTATCAACCTTTTCCTTGTCAAAACCCACCACAATCTGGCCGTCAATATCAATAACGGGGACCCCCATCTGGCCGGAAAGGCTTACCATCTTATCCAGGCCTTCCTTATCGGAAGACACATCTATGTTAGTAAAGGATGTCCCTTGTTGGCTTAAATAACTCTTCAGACGAATACAGTAGGGGCAGGAAGGGGTGGAATAAATTGTTATGGTATGCATAGTCTTAAGCTCCTTTTAAAAGAATATCTTTTTTACCAATCTTGCCATCCGCTCCCCGTAACGCAGGCATTGCTTCTGGGAACGCTCATCTGGCGCTCCTATTGAAACCGGGCCGTAATGATCCCCCTTTGGGTCGCCTTGCACTATCATACCATGAATGAGCATGGCGTTCAAGATATCTAAGATGGTGGTTTCGTTGCCTCCTCCGATATTGGCGCTTGAGGCAAAGGCCCCTCCTACCCTGCCATCCAGCTTGGTGTGGAATTTAACCGATTCGTCAAAAAGCTTTTTTATGGGGGAAGCCATTGACCCGTAATACACCGGCGAGCCGATCACAATGCACTGATAATCAAGCAGTTCGTCAACTTTGACCTCCTCCACGTTCCTTAGAGCCACGTCTACCGTTTCTTCCTTCTTAATGCCTTCCGCAATCAGCTCTGCCATTCTCTTGGTATGCCCGCTTACGGAATAATACGCGACCAATATCTTTGCCATCTCTCTCCTCCTCTATTTTATCATGATCACCGACATCATCCTGCCTGCCCTGCCGCCTTCTTTGCGGTAAGAGAAAAAATACTTATTCCGGCAGAAGGTGCATATCGCGCTGTCGGTGATATTCTTTTTTAAGATACCCGCTGCGTGAAGCTGCTTAAGATTGGCTCCGGCTAAGTCAAAGAAAATCTTTCCTTTTCTTTTTGCCAGCCCATCAGAAAAGTAATCGCTGAATTCAGGCCCTACCTGATAACAGCAGGAACGGATGCTTGGCCCAAGGCCGCAGAGGATATCTTTGGCGCGGCTTTTGAATTTATTTTTTAGCATATCAAGGGCTGCTTGCGCGATCCCATCCCTTGTCCCACGCCAGCCGCAATGCACCAGCGCCGCGGCCATATTTTTAACATCTAATAAGAATACGGGAAGACAATCAGCGGTTAATATCGCCAGCGGCAGGCTCCTGTCCCGGGTAGCTATGCCGTCATATCCGGCAATGGCCGAGGCATAGCTTGATGCGCCGCTGCCCCTATCTTTCTTTTCAGCTAAGTAAACCCTATTGCTGTGCACCTGTTGTAAACAAATAAGGTTAAGAGGGTTTACCTTTATCTTTTTTAAAAAATTCGCGCGGTTTTCCTTTATTGCGGTGTTATGCTGGAATCCCAAATCGCGCCTGTCGCAATTAAAGGCGGCGAGGCAATTATATTTCTTGAAACTGTCAAATAGGAAATACCTCCGCGGATAGCCGCTTGAAATACTCATCGGTAATAATGAGACCCTTCGGTATGCTTAATAACCTGGTTCATCATCCATACCGAATCTACGGGGTAATGCCCGGCCGCGGTCTCGGCGGAAAGCATCACAAAATCCGTACCGTCTAATATGGCGTTAGCCACATCCGTTACTTCGGCGCGGGTCGGCTGGGGATATTCCACCATATGCTCCAACATCTGGGTCGCGGTGATTACCGGCTTTTTCTTGAGGTTACATTTCTTAATTATGTTTTTTTGAATAACCGGTATTTCCCATATCGGCACCGAAATCCCCATATCCCCCCGGGCAACCAGGATCGCGTCTGAGGCATCAATAATCTCATCAATATTCTTTAGCGCCTGGCGCGCTTCTATCTTTGAGACAAATTGGCAATCCGGATTTTTATCTTTAAACAACTTCTTTACCGCCAGGCAATCAAGCTTATCCCGCACAAAGGACTGGGCGACATAATCCACCTTATTTTTTATCCCGAAGAGGATATCTTCCTTATCTTTTTCGCTAACGCGGGGGAATTTTAAGTTTGCCCGCGGGATATTGACGCCCTTATGCTCTTTTAGCCGGCCTCCGGCAATCACCTCAGCCAGGAGCTTATCCTTAAAAACACTTTTAGCCCTAAGCCTGATGTTACCGTCGTCAATAAAAATATCGCTTCCTGCCTTAATATCCCGGAACGCGCCTTTGTAATCCAGGTGAATTTCTCCTGGCGTACCGACAACTTCATCCCTGACAAACCAGATTTTCTGCCTTTTCTTAAGCTCAATAGGCAGGCCTTCTTTAAGCTTACCGACCCTTACCCTGTTGCCTTCCAGGTCCTGGAGAATCTTTACCCTGCGCCGGTACTTACGGTTAAGCTTTCTAACTATGTCTAAACGCCTCTGGTGCATAGCGGTATCGCCATGCGAAAAGTTTAACCGGGCCACATCCAGCCCCGCGCGCATCATTTTCCTGATAACCGTCTCGCTGGAACTCGCCGGCCCCAAAGTCGCGATTATCTTTGTCTTGGGCATATCAATAAATTGTAAGCGCTTTTATACTGCCACTAGTTAACAAGCAGCATTAAATAAGGTAGAATAAGGATCTAAAGGGACATCTCCAGAAAGGAGCTCTTTATAAAAACAATTAAATATTGTCGCGCTTGCTTCTATTGCATTTTTCGCACAATAACTGAATATTCCTGGCAGTATTACTGCCACCTTTTGAAAAAGGAATTATATGG
>SCPY01000280.1 GCA_004299495.1 bacterium
GAGATTACCCGGGCGCTGGTAAACCGGCCGTCTTTTATCCTGCTGGATGAGCCGTTTTCAGGCATAGACCCCCTTGTAGTCTCAGAGGCGCAAGGCATCATAAGAGAGCTGAGGGCAAAGGGGCTGGGGGTCTTAGTGACTGATCATAATGTGCGCGAGACGCTTTCTATCACCGATCGCGCTTATCTGATTTCAGAGGGCAAGATATTAATCTCAGGGACAGCGCAGGATTTAATCAATAATCCCCAGGCGCGCTCCATTTATCTTGGGGAAAAATTCAGAATGTAAACAGAAAAGAGGCATAAATGAAAGTAGAAACCAAAAAATTAGACACTACCAAGGTCCAGCTGGATATTGAAGTTCCCGCGGAAAACGTAAAGCAAAAGTTTGAAGAGGTTTATGAGAAGCTGGGCAAAGAGGCAAAGATTCCCGGCTTTCGCCCGGGAAAAGCCCCGAGGGATATTTTAGAGAAACACCACAGCCGCCTGGCGCGGGAAGAGGTGATAAAAAATCTGATCCCTGAGGCGTATAAGGAAACTCTAGAGAAAGAAAAAATCAGCGCGATAGAAATGCCCGAAATAAGCGAGGTGAAATTAGAGTCAAATGTGTTGTCTTTTAAGGCAGTAGTTGAGGTGAGGCCTGAGATAAATGTGAAGGAATATAAGCGCCTAAAGCTAAAATATAAGAAGATTTCGCTGGGCCAGGATGAGATTGAAAAAGCCATGAATAACCTGAAAGAGGCGCACAAGGCAGGTGTCCTTGACGAGAAATTAGCCAGGAGCCTGGGGTATAGCTGTGTCGAAGGTATGCGCGCCTCGGTTGAGCGTCAGTTGTTGACGCAGAAAGAAAATGACCAGCGGTATCGTTTCCAGGAGCATTTAGTCAAAGAAATCCTGTCAAAAATTAATTTCCGGATTCCTCCCTCTTTGATACAGCGCCGCCTGGAAGAATTAGTGTATGAGGCAAAAATCCAGATGCACAGGCGCGGCGCGACTCAGGAACAAATTGCGTCTAAGGAGGAGGACCTGAAAAAGGAATTGCGGCCTGAAGCGGAAAGCCAGGTGAAGACGTTTCTGGTTTTAGAGGAGATTGCCGGGAAAGAAAATATTCCTTGCGATGACCATATGTCGCAGAAGGTAATTGAGTTCTTGCTGGCAGAGGCGGACTGGATCGCGGAATAAACTTAAAATGAGGAGGCTTTGATGCAGATACACGGGCAGACATTAGTTCCTATGGTGGTGGAGCAGACATCGAGAGGTTTTGAGCGGGCATATGATATCTATTCGCGACTGCTCAAGGACAGGATTATCTTTATCGGCACCGCTATCGATGACACTGTGGCAAACCTGGTTATCGCCCAGCTTCTTTTTCTGCAGATGGAAGACGTAAATAAAGAAATCAGCGTGTATATTAATTCGCCCGGTGGCGTGGTAACCGCGGGTATGGCAATTTATGACACGATGCAATTTGTAAAATGCGATGTGGCGACCTATTGCGTGGGGCAGGCCGCCAGCATGGCCGCCCTGCTTCTGACCGCGGGAGCTAAAGGCAAGCGGTACTGCCTTCCCCACTCCAGGGTATTAATTCACCAGCCCTGGGGAGGCGTGCAGGGGCAGGCCTCGGATATTTCCATTCAGGCAAAGGAAATCTTGCGGCTTCGCGACAGGATAAACGAGATTTTGGCGCATCATACCGGACAGCCTTTGGAAAAAATACAAAAAGATACAGACAGGGATTATTTTATGTCCGGGGAAGAAGCTAAGAGCTATGGTTTGGTGGATGAAGTAATCGCGCACAAGAAAAAGTAGCTTATTGTTTTAGTGAGGAGAGAAGATTTATGATGAAAAAGAATTACTTATTGACTCCGGGCCCGACGCCGTTACCTCCGCAGGTTTGCGAAGCCATGGCAAAACCGATAATCCATCACCGTACCCCGCAGTTTCAGGCGATTTTGAAGGAGGCCGCGGACGGGCTAAAGTATGTATTTCAAACAAAATCCGACGTCTTTATTTTCTCTTCTTCGGGAACAGGCACGATGGAGGCGGCGGTGGCAAACCTGCTTTCGCCGGGAGATACCGCTATTACCGTTGAAGGCGGAAAATTCGGAGAAAGATGGACTGAGTTGTGCCGGGCGTATGGAGTAAAAACCGAAGTAATCAAGGTTGAGTGGGGAAAGGCGGTATCCGCCAAGGAGATAAGCTCAAGG
>SCPY01000281.1 GCA_004299495.1 bacterium
ATTGATATTATTGTCTATATGCCTTATAATTATAGGCGCGGCCCTGCTTAACGGCATCATTTTCAGGATATATCTGAATTTCAGCAAGATAGAAAAAGAGATAGCCCGGGATGAAGAAAAACTGTTGAGATTGCAGGCGATACTCCGGCAAAAACAGCAATTAGACGACGAATATACTAAAACGGTCTCAAGCCATCAGGGATACGCAGATTTAAACAGCCTCCTGAGGGAAATAGAAAGCATCGCTTCCGAGCTTGAGCTGAATATCGTTTCCTTAAAGCCGGCTCAACTAAGCGATGAGAAATCCTACCAGGCCTATTCCATAAAGATGGAATTTCAGGACGCGCCTGTTACGGTCATAAAATTCTGCCATCTCCTTACGGAGCAGCTGGATAATATCGGCATTCAGCGCGTCCAGATAAAGGCGGGAGAAAAACAGGAAGCGCTCAAGACAAGCCTCCTGCTTAACGCGGCGGTGTTTAAGGACGCGCGGGTAAATTGACCTATGGCAAAAATTAATTTAATCGCGGCGGAAAAAATATACGCGTTTTCCCGCTGCGCGAATATAGCCCTGTTTTTAAGCGCGATTCTCTTAACCGTTTATCAGGTTACGATTCTACTGCGGCCTCATTCGCTTAGGGAAATATCCTCAAAAATCCGCCAGGGCAAGCCGGACATTCTTTTTGGAGAAATACCCTCCCTGCCCAAGGGCCTGCCGGGATTTGATGAATCCCTTTTCCGGGAAAAAGTGCTGTTTCCCCGGGAGCTGCCCGCGGTTGCGGCCGTTGTTGCTGAGGATAAAAAGGGCACGCTTATACTCTTGGGGGTTTCCCTGGGAGAGAAGAAGATTGCCATAATACGCGACAGCTCCCAAAACAAGAATTATTACTGCTCGCCCGGCGGCACTGTCGGGGATTATAAGGTAAAAGAAATATACAAGGGAAGGGTGGTCCTGGAATCACCGCGAGGGCCTCTTGAGCTAACCCAATGAAAATACCGCGTCTTTTTAGCGCCGCCTTATTAATCGCCTTCCTGGCGCTTACGTTTAATAATTACACCCTTACCGCGGAAACCGCAGAAGAGCCCCGGCCTTCCATTACCCTGGACGTAAAGGACATGGACCTGACGGATGTCCTGCGGATGATTGCCGACCAAAGCGGAACCAACATTATCACCTCAAAGAATGTAAAGGGGCTGATTACCATAAGCCTGCAGGATATTCCCTTTAAAAAGGCCCTTGACGCCATCCTCAAGGTCAACAATTGCGGCTATATCCAGGAGGACGGCATCATTCAGGTCTACACCTACGCGGAGCTCGCCCAGAAAGAACAATTCATAAAATTAGTTACCAAGGTCTTCCGCCCCGAGTATATCCGCGCGTCAGATATTAAACAGACCCTCAACTCCCTGAAATCGCCACGGGGTAAGATTGAAACCGAACCTAAAACCAATACCCTCATAGTAACCGACACCCCCGAATACCTCGGCTCCATTGAAGACGCCATAAAGCAGATGGACAAAAAGCTGGAAACAAAAATTTATAAATTAAGCTACGCCAAACCGGTACAGCTGCAAAAAACCCTGCAGGCAATAATGCCCGCCACCGAAGTGGATATTATGGTTGACGAGCGCACCGACAGCCTGGTCATCACCGCCTCGGGCGCCCTGCTTGAGAAGATAGATACCCTGGTTAAAAGCTGGGACCGGCAGATTCCCCAGGTCCTCATTGAAGCCAAGATTATGCAAATCACCCTGGAAAAAAACAAACTCCTCGGCGTTGACTGGCAATTTCAGAATCCGGTAAAACATACCCTGACCCTGGGGCCCAAGGGCCTTCCCCTGCCGACAGGCGCGGCTTACATTGACGCCTTCAAAATAGGGGTTTTGGGAACCGACGATTACCAGGTCACCCTGCGCGCCCTTGAGAAATCAAGCGATGTCAACCTGATCTCAAGCCCAAGCATCGTTACCCTGGACAACACGGAGGCGAAGATACTCATCGGCTCCAGCGAGCCTTACGAAGTGTTCCATTTTGACGAAAGGGGAATCATTAACGGCAAGGAAATCAAATTCGTGGAAGTGGGGATAAAGCTTACCGTCGTCCCTAAGATTTCCGAAAACGATTTCATCACCATAAATATCCATCCCGAGGTGAGCTCCGCGCGCAAGGGCACGGTAAGCGATGCCCTGGCAATAGATACCACCGAAGCAACCACCGCGATGACGGTAAAAAACGGCAACACCCTGGTCCTGGGAGGGTTGATTAAGGATGATAAAGAAGCTCATATAGCAAAAATACCGCTCTTAGGCGACATACCGATTTTAAAACACGCCTTTCGCACCACCTATTACACCACGGTAAAAAAGGAAATTATTATCTTCATTACGCCCAAAATCGTCAGCCCCGAAAAAGCGGCCCCTCAGGAAAAAACCTCCGCCCAGAACGCGACCGATGTTCAGGAACTTAAATCCCTCGTCGGGGCAATGAAAAAAAAGTTAAAAAAACGCTAAAACGGCATAACGCATGGAAGCGAAAGAAACCTTAAAACAGATCCTGCTGGCCAGCCTTAACCTCTCTGATGCCAAATGGAACGAGTGCCTCCTGGAGCATAAGGAAACCGGAGCCCCGCTTGTGGCAATCATTACCCAAAAAGGCCTGGTAAGCGAAAACGACCTGCTCGGCGCCCTCTCAAAGCACCTTGAGATTCCCCGCGTAAAAATTAAGCCTGAAGAAATAGACAGCGGGATACTTAAGAGTATTCCGGCGAAATTAGCCACCCACTATAATTTCATGCCGCTAAAGATAGAGGAGGGGGCGCTTAGAATAGCCGTAAACGACCCCTTTGATCTTTGCCTTCTGGATGAGATAGGGCTATTTTCTGGCTACCAAATCCGGGCCTCCCTTGCCGGAAAAAAGGATATCCAGGAGGCGATAAAGAATTTTTACGGCGTGGGAGCGGAGACGCTGGAGGCGATATCAAGGCAGGCCCCTATCCCCGCGGTTGAGGCTGACGCCGCGGCCAAAGCAAAAGGCAAGGATATTCAGGATGAAACCATCGACCCTTCGGTAATTAAGTTTTTAAATCAGGTGCTTCTTGACGCCATAAAACAGCGCGCCACCGATATCCATTTTGAGCCTTACGAAGATGATTTGCATATCCGCTACCGCATTGACGGAGTCCTTTACGAGGTTGCCTGCCCTCCCACGATAAAGCATTTTCAGTCCTCAATCGCCTCAAGAATCAAGGTTATGGCAAGCCTTGATATCGCGGAAAAGCGCAAGCCCCAGGACGGCCGGATTGATATCGCTATGGAAGACGAGCTTTATGACCTGAGGGTTTCGGTTATGCCTACCGCTTTCGGAGAAAGCATCGGAATACGCATCCTGCGGCGCTCAAGCCCGGTCATTGGACTGGAAAGCCTTGGGCTTGACAGCGGCGGATTAAATACCCTGGAGAAGGCGCTGGCAAAGCCTTATGGGATTATCCTGGTTACAGGGCCTACCGGAAGCGGGAAAACCACCACACTTTATGCCTGCCTGAATAAAATAAGCTCAACCCAGAGAAAAATCCTCACCATTGAAGACCCGATTGAATACCAGCTCAGCGGCGTTACCCAGATGCAGGTTGAGCCTAAAACCGGGTTTACCTTTGCCAATGCCCTGCGCTCAATGCTGCGCCACGACCCCGATATAATGATGGTGGGCGAAATCCGGGACCTGGAAACCGCGGAGATAGCGGTGAGGACCGCCCTCACCGGACACCTGGTCCTAAGCACCCTGCACACCAATGACGCCTCAAGCGCCATAACCCGGCTTTTGGATATGGGCATAGACGCCTTCCTTATTTCTTCGTCGGTTATCCTGATTATCGCGCAAAGACTGGTCAGGGTAATCTGCCCGCAGTGCAAGGAAAAATATACCCCCGAACCATCTTTAATAAAACAGTTCTCCGCGCACGCGAGCCATCATCCGGAAAAACCCATGTTTCGGGGCCGGGGATGCGCGTCCTGCCGCTTCACGGGATACAAGGGCAGGATCGCCATTTTTGAAATGCTTTCGGTCTCCGACCCGATCCGGGAACTCATCCTTCAAAAGGCCCCCGCTCACCAAATCAGGCAAAAAGCGATTTCCGCGGGAATGAATCCCCTCAGAGCCTGCGGGTGGGAAAAAATAGCCCAAGGCGCCACCACTATGGAAGAGGTCCTGCGGGTTACCTACGAGGAAGAGCCATGACGGCTCAGTTCGCTTACAAAGCTAAAACCTCTCAAGGGCTGTTAAAAAGCGGGACAATCCAGGCGGACAATCAAAACGCGGTCATCAGGAAGTTAAGGCAGGACGGGCTTTATCCCATCTCCATTGAGCGGGCTGGGCTTCAACCGGTCAATAAAAAAACCCGCAAAAAAGTAAAACCGGCTGAAATTACCGCGTTTACCGGACAGTTAGCCAACCTTATCCAGTCCGGATTTCCGCTGTCAGTGGCTTTATCAACGCTCAGCTCGCAATGCCATAACCCCGCCTTAAAAAAAATAACCGATGAGCTGCAAGAGGCAATCCAAAAAGGCAGCGCCTTTTCGGACGCGCTATCCGGATACCCCGCCTGTTTTTCCGGTTTTTATGTTAACCTGGTAAAGATAGGCGAAACCGGAGGAAAACTTAACGAGAGCCTGGAGCGGCTGGCTGAGGCCAGAGAACGCGAGCAGGCCTTAACCTCACAGGTAAAATCCGCCCTGGCTTATCCGCTCTTTGTCCTGGGGATAGGGTTGGTTACCATTTTTATCCTGGTGGCTTTTTTCATACCCCGGATGGCGGGAATGTTTTACGACTTAAAACAAAAACTGCCATTTTTTACCGAACTCATACTTTCAAGCTCCCGGCTGGCAAATAAATTCGGGTTGATATTCATCGCCTCTATCGCCCTTGCCGCCCTAAGAGTAAAATCATACTGTAAGTCCGAGCGCAATCGCGCAAAGATAGACAGAATTGTGCTTACTATTCCGGTCATAAAAGATATTATCATAAAAATGGAGATTGCCCGTTTTGCCTACGCCCTGGCCATATTATTAAAAAACGCGGTTCCTATGATTGGGGCGTTAGAGGTAGTTTCCCTGACCATGGACAACCGTTTTCTAAGGGATAAGATCTCATTGTGCCGCAAGAAAATAGACAAAGGCGAAAGCCTGAGCAGCTGCCTTAAGAGCGAAAAGGTTTTTCCCGCGGTCCTCACTAATATGGCCGCGATAGGGGAGACAGGGGGGAGGCTTTCGGAAATGCTCTTTAAGGCCGCGGAATCATTTGAGGCGGAAATCCATCAAAACCTCAAAACCGCCGTTTCTTTATTGGAGCCGGTATTAATACTGTTTATCGGAGGAATTATACTTTGCATTGTTTTTGCCGCGCTTTTGCCCATCTTCCAAATAAACTTTCTTGAAACAGGCCCTTAGAAATCCGCAGGAAACCGCGCCAATGTTGCAATAGGTAGAAAGCATCATCTCTTTAAATTTCAAATAGTTACAACGATTTAAAGAAAACGCTTTCCGTAATGTTGAATATAGTCAACATTATTTGGCTTTTTTTTTGATAATTAATAGTTAGCGTTTAATCCGGTAGAATTAACTTGCTGTAACCTATTGAAACGCAAAGAGAAAATGTTCTAAAAAATATCGGCAAAGCGGGGTATTGGCACACTTATTGCTATATAAGTATATGAAATGGCACACATAAAAAGAATATTTAGGGGAATGAGGGATAACTTAAAAGCCTTAAGACAGGAATTAGCAATCTTCTTCTTCCTAAGAAATTATATTACCTATAACCGCTCCGGCGTCAAGCAGGATTAATTTTAATACAATGAGAATAAGCAAAATTTGGATCTATATGGCAATGGTTTCTTCCGCGCTAATCCTGCAGAATTTAGGCAGAGAGAACCTGGCGTCAGCAGCCACGCGTTCTTACGAGCCGCGGCTTAACCTGAAGCAGGAGCGTAACTTACATAAAATAATGCGGTTACAGCAGAAACCTCCTATTCAGCAAAAAAGCCGCGCTCCGGAACCGGCATCTCTGATATTATTCTTAAGCGGCATAACCGCGGCCTTATCCCGGTTCATCCGTAAAAGCTTTGATAAGTTCAAGCGCCTTTTAGATATAGCGTTATCAATTGCCGGGCTGCTTCTTACCGCTCCGCTATCTGTCTACGCGGCAATCTTAATAAAATTAAGCTCTCCGGGGCCGGTCATATATAAACAGAACAGGCTGGGAAAACACGGAAAGGTCTTTAGAATTTACAAGCTGCGGACTATGTTCGCGAACGCGGAAAACACAACCGGAGCAGTTTGGGCAAAGGAAAATGACTCCCGGGTCACCCCTGTAGGCAATATCTTAAGAAAGACGCATCTTGATGAAATACCGCAGTTTATTAACGTCTTGAAAGGGCAAATGAGCATTGTCGGGCCGCGTCCGGAACGCCCGGAACTAGTGCGCGACCTGAAAATGCTGGTTATGGATTACGAGAAGCGGCTCCAGGTAAAACCGGGCATTACCGGCCTGGCGCAGGTCCGGCATAAATATGACGAAACCATTGAAGACGTTAAAAAGAAGATAAAATTTGACCTCGCGTATATCCGCAATATGTGTTTTTTAACGGACTTAAAGATTTTAGGCAGGACCTGCGTAGTAGTGCTCACCGGAAAAAGTAATTAGTAATCAGAAAATCTCCCTTATCTGCCGGCTTTATGGCAGATTACGCCTAACCTGATGTAAATTAAGCAATTTCGTCCTTGACAAAAGGCGTTTTTGGTGTTATATTTTTAGTAATTAGGCACAGAATACCTTGCTCAACCCAAATAAATTCATAATGAGCCAGATAAAAATAGCCGATAAAACCGAAACCGCCTTTATGTATAAGGATTTCCTAAACCGCGCCCTCAAGGACATAATGGCGCTGGTCCGCGCGGAGTGTGGCTCGCTCTTTTTGTTTGATTCTCAAAACAAAGAGCTGGTGATGAATTCATTCTACAATTCAAGCCCCCTGCATATCATCGGCCTGAAACACCATTTAGGAGAAGGCGTCAGCGGCAAAGTGGCGGACATACTGGCCCCGGTCCTGGTTAAGGACATAGACTCGGACTCCCGCTTCAGCCGTAACGGCTTCAGCCACTACCGCACCAAATCATTTATTTCCATACCTATTGTCTGCGCTCAAGAGCTCTTGGGCCTGATAAACGTAACCGATAAGGCAAACGGCGGGCCATTTTCCGAAGATGACTTAAGCGGCGCGGTGGTAATAGCAAAATACGCGGCGCTGGCCTTAGAAAACATCATCCGGTACTCGGATATAAAAAAGGAAAAGGAAATACTCGCCAAGCAGAAACTTTGCCTGGAGAAATACGCCTCGGTAGGGAAGCTGGCGGCGGGCATCGTCCACGAGATCAATAACCCGCTTGACGGAATCATCCGCTACACCAACATGCTGCTTCATCAAAGCGGCGTTAATACCGTCATCCGCGAATATCTGACAGAGGTAAAAAAAGGGCTGGGCCGGATTGCCAACATCACCAAATCGCTTTTAGAATTCTCTCACCAGGTTAACTCTAACGCCGCGGAAACGAGAAAATACATAGATATTCACGAGCTCATCGCGGAGGCGCTCGACCTGCTCGGCAGCCACAGCGCCTTTAGCAAAATCAAGCTCATCAAGCAGTTTAGCCA
>SCPY01000282.1 GCA_004299495.1 bacterium
CGCCGATTCCCTATTATTTGCTTAAGAAACTGGATGAGTATTCGGAGTTGAAAAGAAAGCCGTCTTTTGTCAGTATCGGCACCAGCCGGGGATGCCCCTTTAACTGCGGATTTTGTTATACTAAAGCGGTGCATAAAAGAAGATGGCGGGCGATGTCCGTTGACAGGGTGATGATAGAGATTAGAAATATTCTTAAATATCTTAAGCCGGATACGATTATGGCTAACGATGACTATCTGTTCGCCAGTATTCCGCGCGCCAAAGAGATTGCCCAAAGGATAATTGACGAGAAGCTTGATATTAAGTGGAGCGGGAGCATGCGTTTTGATTCGGCCGTGCGCCTGAATGGGGATTTTTGGGATTTGCTAAAGAGGTCCGGCTTCGTGAATCCTAATTTCGGAGGGGAATCCGGATCCACCGAAATCCTGAATATGATAAATAAAAAGATTACTCCTAAGCAGATGGAGAGCGTCGTTTCAGGTTTATGCAAATACGATTTTATGCTTTACGCGAATTATATGCTTGGCCTTCCGGGAGAAAAGTATCGGGATGTGATTAAGACATTCGCTATTATTAAAAGAATGTCTTCAAAGAACGATAAATTTTATGCCGGTTTAAGTATTTATACGCCTTATCCTGGAACTCCTCTTTATCCTTTAGCGCTGAGCGAGGGTTTAAGGCCGCCTCTTCGCCTGGAGGATTGGGCCGGATATCAGTACAATACGGTCAATAATCTGCCCTGGATAAAGGGCAGGGCGCGCAGTGTTATAAGAACAGCTTCCTTATTTACGCATTTTTCATTTAATCAGCGGCTTAATCTGAGGTATAATATTCCCTACAAGAATCCTGTTCTGTGGCTTGCCTTTTTTGTATTTACCTTATCAGCGCGTATCCGCTGGATTTTTGATTTTTACGCCTTTCCGATAGAGTGGCGGCTATACGAATATATGTGCCGGATTCTAAAGATATCGGAAAGATAGTATCCAGGATTAACCCATATGCCAGAGATAGACGCGCTTCTGATTAATCCTGTAAGCGCCAGGATGATTCCGGCTTTCGTACCTCACGGGTTATTGTATATCGCCTCTTTTGCTATAAAGCGCGGGTACAGAGTAGCTATCTATGACCGGAATGTAGAATCAGACAATTTAGAGGATATTCTTAAAAAATTCAGGCCTCGCATGGTTGGAATGGGATGTCTGACCGGGACAGCTATTGATGACGCGGTGGTTGTATCGAGGCGGGTTCGCAGCTTTGACCCTTCAGTAAAGATTGTTTGGGGAGGGATACATACAACGCTTTACCCTGATTCGGTTTTGAAGAATGATTTTGTGGATTTTGTGGTTGTGGGAGACGGAGAAAAGGCGTTCTCTGGGCTGTTGGATGTTATCGCGGGCAATAGCGATGCTATTGAATCGGTTGATAACATAGGCTATAAAGATAGCCGGCAGATAAAATTTACCCGGCGTTCATTTCTGAATCCCGATGAACTGCCCCAGCCGGCATGGCATTTAATAAGTGTAGAGAATTACCTGAGAAGAAAGTTTTACGCCGATAGGGTGATTACCATAAATACCTCCCGCGGATGCCCCTATAAATGTTCATTCTGCTGCGTGCCAAGGGTGCATACCGGTAAATGGAGAGGGGTCAGCGCGGAAAAGATAATAGAAAATCTTAAGTATTTAAAGGAAAATTATAAGATAGACGCTTTTCAGGTTGATGACGATGAGTTTGATATAGATAGGGCGAGGGTTTTAAAATTGTGCGAGTTGTTGCGCCATAGCCGTTTAAATCTTAAGTGGTCACATTTTTCCAGGATAAATATAGCCAAGGAAGAAGTTCTGAAGATAGAAAATGAGTGCGGTCTGCGGCTGGTGGAATTCGGGGTGGAAAGCGGCTCTCCGCGAATGCTTCGCTTTCTAAACAAGGGGCAGACCGTTGAGCAGATAATCAATGTTTATAGTATGTGTAAAAAACTTAAGATACGCGCCAGCGCCCTGTTTATGATCGGCCTGCCGACAGAAAATAACGACGACCTGGCGGCTACCGTGAGATTAATTAATAAGATTAATCCTTATATTTCGCTTTGTACTATTTATCGCCCTTATCCGGGGACGGAGCTATTTGATTATTGCCTGGATAATAAGCTTTTTAACTACAATGATGATTTGGATAAGGTGGGGGCGATCTACGCGCAGACGAACAACACCAGCGAGATAGGCACCAGATTGCTGCTTAGGGTCAAGAGTTATTTTGACAGGAGAAATATCCTGAATGAAATATTGTACATTATTACAAGATTCAGAATAGGGCTGTTTATTTATT
>SCPY01000283.1 GCA_004299495.1 bacterium
GATTCAGGCTGCGGATAGTCAAGGCAAGATTATAGGCTTCAGATAAACCTAAAGCCCGTGGCCTTTCCTTATTAACCGCGCAAAACCTGCAGTTACGGCTGCAGGCATCCCCTAAAATCATAAAGGTAACGCTGTTATCCTCAAAACAACGGCTGATATTGGGGCAGCGGGCGCTCAGGCATACGGTATTAAGATTATGGTTTTCAAAGGATTTAAGGCGGTTTTTGATTAAATTGATATCGCGGGGAATTTCCTGTCTAAACCAGGCAGGCAGGCGGGTAATCATTATTTAGATTGCAGCGCTTTGATTTTTTTACGCAAGGCAGCTCTTTTCCATGGCGGAAGATAATCAATAATTAATTTGCCCATCAGGTGGTCAACCTCGTGCTGGATAGCCCTTGCTAATAATTCCGAAGCCTCAAAGGTTATCAGCTCGTTATTCTCGTTAAGGGCCCGGCAGAGTATCTCCTTTGCCCGTTTTACCTTCACCGTTATACTCGGCAGGCTAAGACAACCCTCCTCAAATACATCCGAGCCCTTTGTTTTAAGAATCTTTGGATTAGCCAGTTTTAAGACCTTATCTCCGACGCAGACCACACACATCCGCCTGTCAATGCCAGCCTGATTCGCGGCCAAGCCGATACCGCTGGCATTACGCATCATCTTAAGCATCTCGTCAAAAAGCTGCCTTTCCTCCTCGCCTACTTTACTGACCGGGACGGCCCTCTTTCTTAAAATCGGTTCGCCGTAAATATAGATTCGTCCTAACATTTCACTTCTTCGCAATCCTGTTTTTCCCATCCACAAACACAATCTGAGGTTTTATTTTGCGCGCCTGCTTATCCTCAATCATACCGTAGGCAAGAATAACTAAGATATCGCCCTTGCAGGCATGACGGGCCGCGGGCCCATTAAGGCAAACCACCCCTGAGCCGGATTTTCCCTCGATGGCGTAGGTCTCCTGGCGGCTTCCGTTATGCAGATTCAAGACTTCAACCTTTTCTCCGGGGAGAATATCCGCGGCTATCAACAGCTTCCTGTCTATGGTTATACTTCCTTCATACTGCAGATTGGCCTCGGTTACCGTTGCCCTGTGGATTTTTGATTTTAAAATTGTGCGTAACATTTTCCCTCGCTTCGCTATCTCTATATTTTTTTAACTAATTTGTAGGTTTGCCTGGCAATCATCAATTCCTCATCCGTAGGAATGACCATTACCTTAGGTTTAACTCTTAAATTGTTAAATAACCCCAAGCAAGCCCCGCGCACTATTTCCGGCCGGTGCTCGCCGATTCCGGCGGTAAACACCACCGCGTCCGCCTCGCCCAACACCCCCAAATATGCCCAGATATATTTCTTAAGCCGGTAAATAAATATTTCTATCGCTAATTTAGCGCGCCCGTTTCCTTTCTTTGCCGCCAGCGTAATCTTACGCATATCATTGCTTATCCCGGAAATACCCTTAAGCCCGCTTTCTTTATTTAAGATCTCGTCTACCGCCTCAGGAGATAATTTCTTCTTCCGAACAAGGTAAGTAATTATTGCCGGGTCAATGTCTCCCGAGCGCGTTCCCATCAGCAAGCCCTCTAAAGGCGTAAAACCCATGCTGGTGTCTATCGGATGTCCGTTCTTTACGGCGGCAATGCTGCAGCCGTTTCCCAGATGGCAGGTAATCAAATTCACTTGCGAAATATTCTTTCTTAATAACTTTGCCGCCTCATAAGCCACATATTCATGGCTTGTGCCGTGAAAGCCGTATTTGCGGATTTTATCCTGCCGATAAAACCGATATGGCAGCCCGTAAATAAATGCCCTGGGCGGCAAACTCTGGTGAAACGCCGTGTCAAAGACCGCAGCCTGCTTTATGCCTTTTAGGAGAGCTTTGCAGGCAAGGATACCCTCTAAATTTGCCGGATTGTGTATTGGAGCTAAACGCGAACATTCCCTTATTTTACGGATGACTTTTTCGTTAATAAGCGTGGGCTCTCTAAAATCCTCCGCGCCGTGCACCACCCTGTGGCCGATTGCCTCAACCCTGCCTACGGCTTTTAAGATAAGCTTTAATCCCTGGCGATGATTAGTAACCGGGCTTCCCTTTTCTCCGATTCTCTCTATGGCGCCTTTGGAAATGAGTTTTTCCCGCGCCATTTCATAAAATTTATACTTGATAGAGGAACTGCCGCAGTTGATAACCAATACCCTCATCCCTACGCCCTCAGCGCCGTAGCCGCCACCGTATCCACTATATCCTCAACCAGCGCCCCGCGCGAGAGGTCGCTTGCCGGATGCTTAAGCCCTTGCATAAGCGGGCCGATTGCCCGCGCTTTGGCTAAACGCTGGACTAATTTATAGCCGATGTTTCCCGCCTCTAAATCCGGGAATATCAAGACATTCGCCCTCCCGCCTAAAGTTCCTTGCGGGTCTTTTATCCTGGCCACCTCAGGCACAATCGCGGCGTCCGCCTGCAGCTCTCCGTCAATAAGTAAATCCGGCTTTAGCTGTTTGGCTAAAGCCGCGGCTTCTCTTACCTTATCTACCAGAAGGCCTTTGGCAGAGCCTTTTGTGGAATAGCTAAGCATGGCTACCCGCGGCCTTATGCCCAAAATGGCTTGCGCCAATTCCGAAGAAGAAACGGCAATCTGCGCCATCTGCTCGGATGAAGGCTCCGGGACAATCCCGCAATCAGCAAAAATAAATACCCCCTTTTCGCCAAGTTCAGAGTTAGGAACTACCATTATAAAAGAGCTGGAAACGGTCTTTATTCTTTCGTCAACTCCCAGGCAATAAATCGCGGCCCTGGCCACATCCGGAGTGGAATGCGCCGCTCCGGCGACAAAACCGTCTGCTTCACCTGTCCTTACCAGCATTGCCGCGTAATACAAAGGAATGCTCATTGTCTTCTTTGCCTCATCCAGGCTAATACCTTTATGCCTTCTAAGCTCAAAGAACACCTGGGTAAAGGCGTCTATTTTTTTATTATCCAAATCTCCCCTGCCAATCGTCATCAACCGGGCAATCTTCTCTTTTTGAATTACCTTGGCCGCGCCTTGGATCCTGGGGTCGTCTTTTTCGGGCAGGACAATTAATTTCTGTTTTTGGCTTGCCCTCCTGTGGATCTCTTTAACAATATCCATATTCACCTATAATTAAATCAAGCGCAATATCTCATCAATCGCCACGTAATCCCTGACCATATTCTTGACCGCCTCAATCTTTCTTGAATCCCCGGGCCTGATTTTTACCGTAAGGTCGTGGATGAGCGAGGCGCAAGCATAGGTGTCTTTCTCGGTTAAGAATACCGGAATATTTGTGCTTTTTATCACCTTTATCACCTCCGGATGCGGCATAAATCCTCCGGTTAAAATCATCCCCGCGATCTGAGTCGGGCAGGACTTGGCTTTAGAGATATGCAGGCCTATAGCCGTCATTATCAAGTCCTCCCTGTCTCCGGGGGTAATCAAAAGAGAATGCTCCGTGATGTAATTCAGGGCGTCATGCGGCTCCATCGCTCCGATAACGGTCTTAGCGATATGATTATCCAGGCAGCTCTTACCGGAGAAAATCTCAAAGTTTGTCTCCTCCCGGATTTGCCGCATTGTAGGATAGCTAAGCATCGGCTGATAAGGCATAACACCCAGCAAATTAACCCCTAACCTGTTTAATCCTTTTTTGACAATTTTTCTAATCCTGTCAAACTTATCCTGCTTAACCTTATTGATAATTACGCCGATGAGCTCAAC
>SCPY01000284.1 GCA_004299495.1 bacterium
CCTTTGTTCGGGGTACAGTTTCATCCCGAGTCCATATTGACCAAGGCGGGTAAGGATATCTTAAGGAATTTCCTGAAAATCAAATGATAAGAGAGGCGATAATAGCCTTGGTTGAGAAAAAAGACCTCACCGCATGCCAGATGAAGCAGGCGGTGGAAGAGATTATGCGGGGTTTGGCAAGCCAGGCGCAGATTGCCGCTTTTCTCATTTCCTTGCGGATGAAAGGCGAAACCCCGGATGAGATTACCGGCGCGGCGCGCGCTCTTCGGGAATTTGTCAAGAAAATAGATGTCCCGGAAGACATTGTTTTAGATACCTGCGGCACTGGGGCTGACCGCATGCACACCTTTAACATTTCAACCATCTCAAGTTTTGTGGCCGCTGGCTGCGGACTGATAGTGGCTAAGCACGGCAACCGCGCCGTCTCCAGCCGTTGCGGAAGCGCCGACCTTTTAGAGGCCTTGGGGGTAAACATTAATATTGACGAGAAAAGGGTGGGCGAGTGTATAAGAAAGATAGGTATTGGATTTCTTTTTGCTCCTTCTTTACACCCGGCAATGCAGAATGTCTCCGGAGTGCGTAAGGAGCTGGGCCTGCGAACTATCTTTAATCTCTTAGGGCCGTTGACTAACCCCGCCTTTGCCACGCATCAGTTATTAGGCGTTTATGACCCTAAATTATTAAGGGTCTTTGCCAAGGTGCTGGGCAATCTGGGCCTGCGCCACGCCCTTATTGTCCACGGCGAAGACGGGCTTGACGAGATTACTACCACTACTTTTACCGAGGCCTGCGAATTAAAGAATAAAAAGGTCCGTTGTTTTAGAATTAACCCTGCAGATTTTGGGTTCAAGAAGGCCAGGCTTAAAGATTTAGAGGGCGGCGATATAGCTGCGAACGCGAAAATCGCTCAAGAGATACTGCGGGGGGATAAGGGCCCAAAAAGGGACATTGTGCTTCTTAATTCCGGGTGCGCGATTTATGTGGCGGACAAGGCAAAATCAATTAAAGAAGGCATTGATTTAGCCGGGGAATCCATAGATTCGGGAAGGGCGCTGGCTAAGCTGGAAGAACTAAAAATATTTACCAACCAATAATGGAAAAAGACTTTTTAAAAGAAGTTCTGTTAGAAAAGCAGAAATCCCTCAAAGATCAAAAGCATAAATACCCTGAGGCAGAGCTGCGCCTGAAATTAGAGGAGCCTAGGGTTTATCGTCCTTTTAAGGCAAGCATAAGTGGTTCGGCTGCGCTCACCACAAGCAGTTCCGCGGGCGCCCAAGCAAAGCCTCGGATTATCGCTGAGATAAAAAATGCCTCTCCTTCCGAAGGGGTTTTGCGGAAAGACTTCAATCCTCTTCAGATAGCCCGGCTTTATCAGAATGCCGGTGCAGCCGCCATTTCTATCTTAACCGAAGAGAAGTATTTTTTGGGAAAAATCGCCTACCTGAATCAGGTGCGTAAGATTGTGGACTTGCCTATCTTGAGAAAGGATTTTGTATTTGATCCTTATCAGTTGTATGAATCAAAGTTTTTTGGCGCGGATTGCGTGCTTTTAATCGCGGAAATTTTAGGAAATAACCGGCTTGGGGAATTTCTGGGCATAGCAAAGCGGATAGAATTAGACTGCCTGGTTGAGGTAAATGCCGCGGATGATTTGCGCTATGCCATTGATCAGGGAGCCCAGATTATCGGGTTAAACAGCCGCAATCTTCATACCTTAGAAGTAGATAAGAAATCAGCCCGGGAGTTGATTAAGGATATCCCGGAAGATAGGGTTATTGTGCTTGAATCCGGTATCAAGACGCGCCGTGATTATTTAAGCGCGGCCAAATCGGGAGCAAATGCGCTCTTGATTGGAGGCGCTTTTATGAAGGCCAAGGATATCAAGGAGAAGTTTAGGGAGCTGGTTGAAGGCAGAGGCCGGAAATCCAAAGCCATAGGCCAAAAGAAAAAATCAAGAAAGACGGTGAAACCGCGATGAGCGTTCATCTTACTTTTTGCGGAGGGGTGCGCACGGTTACCGGCTCAACGCATTTGTTGTCGGTAGATTCAGAGCATGTGCTTATTGATTCAGGATTATTCCAGGGCCATCGCGAGGATTATTATAAGATAAACTCCCAATTCTATTTTAATCCCGCGCAATTAGACGCGGTGGTTCTCTCGCATAGCCATATTGACCACTCCGGGAATCTGCCAAATTTGGTAAGGAACGGTTTTAGGAACAAGGTTTATTGTACCTCTGCCACCAAAGACCTCTGCAAGCTGATGCTTTTAGACAGCGCCAAGATTCAGGAGGAAGACATTAAGTTTGTCAATAAAATCAACGCCAGAAAAGGCCTTCCTTTGCGCCAGCCCCTTTACAGCATTGAAGACGCTAAGGGCTCTTTAAAGAAGCTAAGGGCTGTCGCGTATCATAAGAAATTTAAAGCCACCCCTCACATCGGATGCACTTTTTATGATGCAGGGCATATCTTGGGGTCCGGTAATCCGCTCTTTGAAGTAGGCGCGGGCAGGAATACGATAAAGATTGCCTACGCGGTGGATTTAGGACGCAAGGATATTCCCTTGCTGCGCGATCCCGATAATATAAATGAAGCGGATTATCTTATTATTGAAAGCACCTATGGAGGCAGGGCCCATCATCAGATAGGCCAGGCAGAGAGCGAGCTGGCAGAGGCAATTAACCGTACTATAGGCAGAGGCGGCAAGGTGATCATCCCGGCCTTTGCCCTTGAGCGCACCCAGGAGGTGGTATACTACCTAAGCCGCCTGATAAGAGGAAAAAAGATTAAGCCCATCCCTATATATGTGGACAGCCCGCTTGCCTGCGATATCACCGATGTCTTTCTAAATAATACCGATTCCTTTGACCTTCAGGCAAAAGAAATGCTCAAAGAAGAGGCGGACATCCTGGGGGTAAATTTAATTCATTATATCCGCACAGCCGATGAGTCAAAGAAGCTGAACTTTGACAAGCGGCCGATGATTATTATTTCTACATCGGGAATGTGCGAATCGGGAAGAATCCTGCACCATTTAAGGAATACCATTGAGGACGCGCGAAACACAATTGTGGTAGTCGGCTATATGGCAAAAAATACCCTGGGCAAAAGGATAGTGGAGAGATTCAAAGCTGTAAGGATATTCGGAGAAAGATTCATGCTCAAGGCAGAGGTTGTGGTTATTAACGCGTTTAGCGCTCACGCCGACAAGAATGATTTAGTGGAATATGTGTTAAAAATGAAGCGAAAGCCGAAGAAGATCTTTGTGGTGCATGGGGATATGGACCAGTCCGAGGCGCTTGCCGGTAATTTAAGGGACAATGGCCTGAAGGCCTATATCCCTAGAAAGTTTGAAACAGTGACATTAGGGTAATTCTTGTAAGATGGCAAAGACAATCTTGATTGTAGACGATAACAGCCTGACCAGGGAAATCAACGGTTCGGTATTGGCGCAATCCGGTTACGAGGTAATTACCGCGGGAAGCGGCAGTGAGGGCTTCAAAAAACTCGCCGAAGAAAAGATAGATTTGATTGTGCTTGACCTGATTATGCCTGAGATGGACGGCTTTGAATTTCTTAAAATC
>SCPY01000285.1 GCA_004299495.1 bacterium
GCCTTTTGCAGCAGCCCTTGCGCCATAACCGAGCGGCAGGAATTTCCCGTGCAGACAAAAAGCACCCTTTTGCCCGCGGCGATATTTTCTATTGCTTCTTTTTTCAGCGCCGCCTCTCTCAAAATCTTAAAAGGCGCCTCGGTCAAATCTACTACGGTAGATTCTAACCCCAGGCGGGTATTGCCCGCGTCAAGAATCAGGTCAATCTTTCCGCTAAAGGACCGCAAAACTTCCTGCGCGGACCTCGCGGGCGCTTCACCCGATATATTTGCCGAAGGCAATGCCAAATCAGCCATTGCCGAATCCATAAGCCGTAACACCACAGGATGGTCCGGCATACGCAGCCCTATAGTCTTATTATCCGCGGATTTCAGCACCAAGGTAAGCGGCCCGGGCCAGAATTTATCCGCCAGCTTATACGCCAGAATAGATACCTCCCTGCTGAACCGCTCTAAGGATTCCTTATCGGAAACAGCCGCCGTGAAAGGCTTATCTTCCTGGCGCTGTTTCACTTCATAAAGCCGCTTTACGGCACGGGGATTAGAAAAATCCGCGGCCAGGCCATAGACGGTCTCTGTAGGCACAGCCACCAATTTTCCCTGGCGGATAAATCCGGCCGCCTTTTCTATTATCCCAGCCTCGGGATTAAAGGGGTCAATCTTGATAACCTCGGTAACCTTAGACATTCAATTTAATCTCTTTGACCTTTTGCGCCATCTTCTTTTTATAATCGGACAATTTCTTCTCAACGTCTTTATCCTGTGCGCCTAAGATTTCCAGGGCAAAGATAGCGGCATTTTTAGCGCCTGCCTTACCGATAGCCATTGAGGCAACCGGAACCCCTCCCGGCATTTGCACCGTGGATAAAAGCGAATCTAACCCCTTGAGGCCTGAAGTCTCAATAGGCACTCCTATCACAGGTAAAGTGGTGTGCGCGGCAATCACGCCTGCCAATGCGGCCGCTCCGCCTGCCCCGGCAATAATCACCTTTATGCCGTTTTTGCGCGCGCCTTCGGAAAACTTAGCTACCTCCTTAGGCGTGCGGTGCGCGGACATTACCCTTACCTCGTAATCTGCCCTGAATTCCTTCAGCAGGTTCACCGCCTCGTTCATCGTCTCCAGGTCCGACTGGCTTCCCATAATGACGGCTATTTTTGGATTAGGCATTTTATAATCCTTTCAATGATGTTTTAACGCCCTATGGCCGATGTCTTTACGATACTGCATACCTTCAAACTTTATTTTGTTTATTGCTTTATACACCTTATCTCTTGCCTGGCGGATATCATCTCCCAAGCTGACTACATTCAAAACCCTTCCTCCATCGGTTACGCATCCGCCTCCGGCCTCTTGAAGTTTAGTTCCGGCATGGAAAATATGCGTATCGCTTCCAGCCTCCCAAAGGGCATCCTCCAAGCCGGAAATTTCAAAGCCCATCTTATATTCACCGGGATATCCTCCGGATGCCAGAACCACGCATACGGAAGCCTTATCCTTCCATTCCAGCTTTATTTCATCAATCCTGTCTTCAATGGAAGCAAAGCACAAATCAATCAAATCTGTTTTCAGAAGCGGCAGAATCGCCTGCGTCTCAGGGTCTCCAAAGCGCACATTAAATTCTAACACCTTAGGCCCTTCTTTGGTCAGCATTATTCCCGCGTACAGAATCCCCTTGTAGAACTTATTTTCTTTGGCCAGGCCGTTGATGAGAGGACGGATAACTTCATCCATTATCCGCGTATGCATTACTTCGGTTACCACCGGAGCCGGTGAATACGCGCCCATCCCTCCCGTATTCGGGCCCTTATCCCCATCAAAGGCCCGCTTATGGTCCTGGCTTGAGGCAAGCGCGATTACATTTATGCCGTCTGAAACCGCTAAGATTGACGCCTCCTCGCCTTCCAGATGCTCCTCGATTACAATCTTTTCTCCGGCCCTGCCGAAAACTTTTCTCACCATCATATCTTCTATGGCTAACTGGGCTTCATTCCTATTTTTACAAATTACCACTCCCTTTCCGGCGGCCAGCCCATCAGCCTTAACCACCACCGGGTAATGCGCCGCAAACAGGCGCGAGCGGTTGGTAAAATCAATTGCCTTATCCGGGCTATCAAAAATCTCAAAAGCCGCGGATGGAATATTCAAGCGCCGCATTACTTCTTTACTATGAGCCTTGCTTGCTTCTAAATTCGCCAATTCTTTTACCGGGCCAAAAATATCCATGCCCTTCCGCATAAATTTATCTACGATGCCTCCTGCTAGGGGCGCTTCCGGGCCCACGATGGTCAGGTCTATCTTTTCCTGCAGGGCGAATGCCAATAGCCCCTTAATGTCATCGGCCTCAAGATTAACAATTTGCGCGTCCCGCGCTATCCCGCCGTTTCCCGGAGCGCAGTAGATTTTAGGAAACCTCGGGCTCTGCTTTAGCTTCCAGACTATCGCGTGCTCCCTGCCCCCGGAACCGATAACCAGAACCTTCATACAAATTCTACCCTTTTCCTGCTTTTAACAATCTCTCCGATTATCCAGGGTTTCAGGCCCTGCATAGCCAGATTAAAAATTATTTTCTCTACAAAACCTTTATCCGCAACCAAAACCAGGCCAATTCCCATATTCAGGGTGCGGTACATATCCATATCAGGGACATTGCCTTTATTCTGAATGATGCGAAAAATCTCAGGAACCGGCCAGCTGCCTTTGCGTATCTTTACGCCCAACCCCTTTGGGATTATCCTGGGGATCTTATCATAGTAGGCGCCGCCGGTAATGTGGGCAATGCCTTTAATTTGGCTCGCGGGTTGGTTAGTTCGCGAGTTAGTATGCAATAAAGATAAAACCGGCTTGACATAAATACGCGTAGGTTTTAACAATTCATCCGAGTATTTGATAAGCTCTTTTTTTGAAAAAACTTTTCGCACTAAAGAAAATCCATTGGAATGTAGGCCGTTAGATTCTATGCCCACCAGCAAATCTCCTGCCTTAATTTTTGAGCCGTCAATGACTTTTGTTTTCTCCACCGCGCCCACACAAAAGCCTGCCAGGTCGTATTCACCATACTTGTAAAATCCCGGCATCTCCGCCGTCTCTCCTCCAATTAAGGAACAGCCTGCCTGACGGCAGCCCTCGGCAATGCCCTTAACCACTTCCACCAAAACCTTTTTGTCAATCTTACCGGTCGCGATATAATCCAGGAAAAAGAGCGGCTTCGCGCCAACACACAAAACATCATTGACATTCATCCCCACCAAATCAATGCCTACGGTATCATGCCTGCCTGTCAAAAAAGCGAGCTTTAATTTTGTGCCTACGCCGTCAGTGGAAGAAACCAGATAGGGCTCTTTATATTCATTACTGTTAAACTTAAACAAGCCGCCGAAACCGCCGATACCCCGGGTAAGCGGTTTTATCGCCTTCACAAAGCGATTTGCCTCTTCAATATTCACGCCGGATTTTTTGTAGGTTACCTGCTTCATTGCCTTCCGCCCTGGCCGCAGCAGCGCGCCTCCAGGGAAAATTTACTGTGTTTATCTTCCGGCTTTATCTGGTATCTTGCGGTCCAGCAGGCAGTACAATAATGATTTATGGGATGCTTAAGACAGGAGAGCATTCCTTCCAGGCTTAAATAACCCAAGCTATCCACGCCCAGATACTGCCTGATTTTTTCTAACGACTCGTATCTGTTGGCGATAAGCTCTGACTGCCGGTGAAAATCAATGCCGTAAAAACAGGGATAGCGGTGCGGCGGGCAGGAAATCCTTAAGTGCACCTCTCTTACCCCCGCCTTGCGCAGGTTTCGCACGCGAATCCTTGAGGTATTACCCCGCACAATGGAATCGTCAACGATGATTATACGCTTCCCCCTCAAGACATCTTTTAGTAAATTAAATTTAACTTTTACGCTCAATTCCCGCGTATCCTGCGCCGGCTGAATAAAGGTTCTTCCTACGTAGTGATTGCGGATAATACCCATTTCAAGGGGTATTCCCGATTCCTTGGAGTATCCCATTGCCGCCGAGAATCCCGAATCCGGAACAGGAACCACAAAATCCGCCTTTACCGGCTGTTCTTTGGCTAATGCCTGGCCAAGCTTCTGCCTGACCAGATGCACGGTCTCGCCAAAGACAATAGAATCCGGCCTGGCAAAATACACATGCTCAAAAATGCAGTGGGCGTATCTTTTTGCCTGCAGCTCTTTGGGCCTTATTGATTTTATGCCGTCTTTAGCGATGAAAACGATTTCTCCCGGGTCAATCTCGCGCACAAATTTCGCACCCACTAAATCCAGGGCGCAGGTTTCTGAGGCCAGGCACCAGGCGCCCCCCAGCTTTCCAAGGCAAAGCGGCCTGAAACCCAGCGGATCTCTTACGCCGATCATCCGGGAACTATCCATCATCACCAGGGAATACGCGCCTTTAACCCTTTTTAAGGCGTAAATCAGGCTCTCCTTCAGGTCCTGAGATTTATTTTTTGCCATCAAATGGATAATCAGCTCCGAGTCCGTGGTAGTCTGAAAAATAGAGCCCCTTTTCTCTAAATATTGGCGAAGCGAAAGCGAGTTAACCAGGTTTCCGTTATGGGCAATGCAGATTGAACCCTTGGCATAATCTATTAAAAGGGGCTGGGCATTCTTTAATACGCTTGAGCCGGTAGTGGAATAACGCACATGGCCGATAGCCATATCCCCTTTTAGCCTGCCCAGGGTTTCCTCATCAAAGGCGTCGCTGACTAATCCCGTCTGCTTATGAATGGATAGGATTCCGTTTTTATTTGCCACAATGCCGCAGGCTTCCTGGCCCCGGTGCTGTTGAGCATATAGGCCAAGATAGGCCAGCCAGCTTGCCTGCCTGTGCCCGACAATGCCGAATAACCCGCAGTATTCCTTCGGTTCATCTTTATTACGCCGCCCGTTATGGTTATAGATATTTCTTGGCATACTCCACCCCGTTCTTAAAAATCCGCAGGCCGTCCCCTTCTTTATTTATCCCCTGGCGCGTCCAGAGGGGATTCTGCCAGCCGAAGCTGTGGCGCTCAGGATGCGGCATTAGACCGAAGATTCTTCCGGTTTCATCGCAGAGGCCGGCGATATCCTTTTGCGAGCCATTAGGATTATAAGGATAACCTGCCGGATTTCCGCTTTCACCGCAATATTGCAATACAATCTGCCCGTTCTTCTCCAGCCGCTCTAAAACCGCGTTATCCCTGGCGATAAACTTACCCTCTCCGTGCGCTATGGGAAGATAAGTAATTTCAGGAAGATTCCTTGCCCATACACACTTGGACTGGCGGCATTTTAAGTACGCCCAGCGGTCTTCAAACTTCGCCGAATCATTAATAGTTAAGGTTGCCTCCTGCCCTAAATCAGCGTTCCCCGGCAGCAGGCCCGCCTTTACCAGCACCTGAAAACCGTTACAGATTCCGATAATCAGCTTTCCCTCGCGGATAAAATCATTAAGCTCTTCAATCAACTTATACTTTAGCTCATTAGCGAGAATCTTTCCCGCGCCAATATCATCGCCATAGCTAAATCCTCCGGGCAAAGCCAAAATCTGATAATCACGTAAGGAACGCCCGTTCCTCGCAGCCTTTAGCTGATTAATATGCAAAAGCTTGGCGCTTGCCCCGGCATAAGTAAAAGCAAAAGCAGTTTCTTTATCGCAATTGGTTCCCGCGGTGCGCAGGACCAGTACCTTAGGCCTTGCCATAAAAACTTTTTATATATTTTACGATTTCCTTGGGCTCGTCAATAACCTTAAATATCTCTAGCTCACAAGGCGAGATATTTCTCCTTTTTAAAACCATGGCCTTAAGCCAGTCCAGCATTCCCTTCCAATACTCGCTTCCTGCCAGGACCACGGGGAACTTACCGATACGTTCGGTCTGAATCAGGTTGATGGCTTCAAATAATTCATCAAGCGTGCCGTAGCCTCCGGGGGTAATCACAAATGCCTTGGCGTATTTGACAAACATTACCTTACGGATAAAAAAGTAATGGAAATCAACCAGCGTATCCACATAGCGGTTAGGTTTCTGCTCGGTAGGAATCTCAATATTTAAGCCGACGGATTGCCCCTTTGCCCTTTTGGCGCCCTTATTTGCCGCCTCCATCATTCCGGGCCCGCTTCCGGTGATAATCGCGTAACCTGCCTTTGCCAGCTGGTAGGCGATTTCCTCGGTTAAGCGGTAATACTTATCATGGGATTTGGTGCGCGATGAGCCGAATATGGAAACCGCGTCCCCCACCTTGGACAAAACCTCAAACCCCTCCACAAACTCCGACATAATCCGGAAAATCCGCCAGGGGTCTTCATGGGTAAAATCATCGTTGGAAATTCTTCGCCTCTGTTTCTGCATTATCAATCTCCTACCAGCTTAATGGTTTTTGCCAGGCCTCTTTTAAATCGTAAAGGCCGGCTTCAATACAGGGCTTGCCGTCTAAACCGTAAACCTTAAAAGTTTTTTCTTTTGAAACACAGCCGATTAAACCCGCGGACACGCCTTGTATTGCCTTCTCAAACTGCTTCTGCTTCTTTTTCTCCACCTCAACGACAAATCGTGAATTTGACTCCGAAAAGAGAATAAAATCATTTCTAACATTGAGTTTGTTGCGGGGAACCGCGGACAAAAACACCTCCACGCCTAAGCCTCCGGCAAAAGCCGTCTCTGCCAAGGCAACCCCCAGGCCGCCTTCAGAGCAATCATGCGCCGCCCTCACTAAGCCTCTATTCGTTGCTAGCGATAGCCTTTCCATCAGGGCCTTTGCTTTTCTTACCTCTACCTTTGGCACGCTATTGCCGATGTAACCCAGAATGTCAAAATAATGCGACCCGCCTAACTCATCATAGGTATCGCCCAGAACATAAATCAAATTCCCTTCTTCTTTGGCGTCCATTGAAACGGTTTTTCCGGCATCATCCGTTACCGCGATCGCGGAAATCAGCAAAGTCCCGGGAATGGCCTTGGATTTTCCGTTAAGCGAATATTCATTATACAAGCTGTCCTTTCCGGAAATAAAAGGCGCGCCAAAACCCTTGGCGACATCATAACATCCCCTGGCCGCGCGCACCAACCCTCCCAGGCGGTCCGGCTTATCCGGATTTCCCCAGCAAAAATTATCCAGCAGGGCAACCTCCTTTAATGAGCCGCCGACAGCAATGATTTGACGCAGAGCCTCGTCAATGCAGGACGCGGCCATCCA
>SCPY01000286.1 GCA_004299495.1 bacterium
AGTTCGGCGAATCGGGAAGGAGCCCGCTGGCCACGGTCGCCAATGACCCTTTTGGCGGTTCGCTTTCAGTCTTAGATACCCAGGCTATTTACCGGCTCTATTACCGCCGTAAGTTCTAAATTTTGTTTGACTTATAGAATTTCTATTATATAATGAAGCGCAAGATAAGGAATAAGTAATAGAATTCATCTGCGCCAGAAAAAGCCACGGAGAAAGGGATGCGCTTTAGCAATGGCCATCAACAACCTGAGAGAGGAAAGCTTAAGCGAGAGGGAGAAGCGCAATCTATCCATACTTGAGACTTTGAGGCGCTTTGGGCCGGTGACGCGGCCTGAGATATCGCGGCTGGTAGGTTTAAATATCGTTACCGTTTCAAATTATATAGAGGAATTCCTCAACAAGAATTTGGTCTTTGAAAAAGAGTTTGATATCTCTGAAGGAGGAAGGCGCCCCATCCTTTTGGATATAAATCCCGACAGCGGTATGGTGGTGGGGGTGGGGGTGAATTTGTTAAATATCGTCGGGGTGCTCGCGGATATGAAGGGCAGGGTTATCACCCGGAGCGCGCTGGAGCGCAAAGATATCGGCGTAAAAGATATCGTCGGATGTATCATTGAAGTAATCGCCAGGGCTTTGAATAAGGCCAAGGACAATCAGTCGAAAGTAAGAGGCATAGGTATAGGCATAGCCGGCATCGTGAACAAAAAAGACGGCTCGGTCCGCTGGCCGGAGAAAATAGGAAACCGTTACGATTACGCCTCGGTCTATGTTCCGTTAAAAAGTATCATTGAAAAGGAATTCGGCCTTCCTGTGGCAATTGAAAATGACGCCACCGCCGCCTGTTTCGGAGAGCAGTGGATGGATTTAGAGCCGGGGATTAAGAATCTGGTCTATATGTTTTCCGGGGTGGGCTGCGGAATAATGATTAACGGCCAGATTTATACCGGAGCGACCGGATCCGCCGGAGAGGTTTCAATATACAATCCTAAGGAAGAAACCCCCTTTACCTGCCAGGCGGGAAACCCCTGTTTTTTGAAGCGCGCGGATATGGATTTTGGCATAACCGAAGAAGCCCGCGCGAGAATTGTTCAGGGCGCGCAGGGAGAGGATATAGCAAAAAGGCTTTTGGAGCTTTCAGGGGGTGACGCAAGAGATATCAGTCTAAAACATATATTTCAGGCCGCTAAAGAAAACGACCCGCTTTCGGTTGAGCTTGTGGATAAGGCGGCAAGGCAGTTAGGCATAAAGGCCGCCTTTCTGGTAAACCTGCTTAATCCCCAGGCCGTGATTATCGGAGGAGGGTTGGAGCAGGCAGGCGATAGATTTTTGAGTATGGTCAGGAGCACGGTAAACGATTGGGCATTTGAGGAAATGGCTTCATCCGTAAAGATATTATATTCTACCTTGGGAGAGAACGCGGTAAGCCTTGGCGCGGCGAGCCTTTTGATGCGTTTGGTATTTAGCCAGGCATAAATTCGCATTTGTGATAGGCTAAACGGGGGGAGGGATGCATGGAGCAGAGGATAAAAATTATTGCTATTGCCCTGGGGGTCATTTTTATCATAGTTTTATTCTTCGCCTTTACTTATGTAAATAAATACAACGCGCTTAGCCGTGACCACGAAGAGCTGATAAAAAAACACGAGAATCTTAAGAAGCAGAATGATGAATTAACGAAAAAAGCAGCCAGTACCCAGGAGGAGCTCGGCCGCCTGAAGGATAAGACGGAGAAAATGAAAAATGAGATAGGCAGCTTAAGTTCTTCTCGCGATGACTTACAGAAGAAATACGATACCCTCCTGCAGGAAAGGGAAAAGCTGGTGGAAAGGCTCAAGTCTTCTTCCGGCGCGCCTGTTATCGTGGCCGCGCCTACCGCGCCTGCTGCCGCTCCCGCCCCGCCCCCCGCGGATGAATACTGGGCCGGCATACTGAAGCAAAAAGAAAATTTGGAGTTGCAGCTTTCCAGCCTGAAAGACGCTATAAAGAATAATCAGTTTAAGGTAGATGAGCTTACCCAGGAGAAAACTTCTTTAGATTTAGAGGTTCAGCGGCTGGTTAAGGATAAGGCTGACCTCCAGCGCCAGCTGGAATATACCGAAAAGGTGACCGACAGCTTATCCCTGCAATTGGTCAGGGAAAGAGACGACAAGCGTAAGATTGTCAAACAGGCGAATTTATTTAAAGAGGAAAACTACGTCATAAGGAGCCGGGTTAAGGATTTGATGAGCGCCAAGGTTTCCTTAGAGAAAAAGCTAAAAGATGCCGAAGATAAGCGTATGGAGTTAGCCGGCCGCCTGACCCAGATGGATGAGGTGCTGGAGGAGAAGCTTTCTTCGATTTTGGATACCAAGCAGGATATCTCTGATATCAAGAAAGGGGTTAGCCCCTCATCCGGTTCGTCGCTAGAGCTCCCCGCGATAGTGGTGCCTGGCGGTGGGGTATCCCAGCCCGGAGCTTTTCCGGCCGGGGAAGGCGCGTCCGCTTCATCCACCGCCACGGCAGACGCAAGCCAAAGCCGTTCATCCGGCAGGGTCATCAGCGTTAACGAAGAAAATAACTTTGTGATTGTCGATATCGGAGAGGATGACGGAGTATATCAGGGGCAAACTCTCTCCGCCTACCGCGGAAGTGAGCAAATCGCGAGCCTTGAGGTCGTAGAGGTCAGGGCTCATATCTGTGCCGCCGACATTAAAGAAAAGGCGGCGTACCTGAAAGCCGGAGACATAGTAAGATAGCCAACCGTTTGCTTGTAAAACGCTCTACCCTTCCTTAAGATTACCTATTCGCGTTTAAAGCTATGAGAACAAAATCGGCAGGCATTGAAGATGTAGCTCGATTGGCCGGGCTTTCCATCACCACCGTCTCAAGGGTAATTAACAAGGCCGCTACTGTCAGGGAAGATAACCGTAAAAAAGTAGAAGAGGCAGTCCGCAAGCTGCGTTTTAGCCCCTCTCCTCATGCCCAGGCCCTGGCCGGAGGTAAAACCAATACCATAGCCCTGGTTATCCCCCGCTACGAAGGTATATTTTATTCTTTTTACGCCCTTGAGCTTATCCGGGGAATCGGCACGCTCTGCGACGCCTTAAGGCTTAACCTCTTGCTCTATTTGACCGAAGGCAGAGACTCTCTTAACGGCAAGTTAGTATCGGGCATAATCTTTGCCGATATTATCAATAACCGCTTTCAGGTGGAATCGGCGATCAAGGAAAAAATACCCGCGGTGGTGATCAATAATTTTACAGAAGGCCTCTCTGTGAGCTGTGTCGCGGTGGATAATCTTCAAGGAGCAAAGGAGGCGGTGAATTATCTCATCGGCCTTGGCCATAAAAAAATAGCGCACATCGCCGGCGATATGATTACTCAGGCCGCGCGCTTTCGCCTTGAAGGTTATAAACAGGCGCTCTGCGCGCGCGGAATTAAGGAAAATCCGGACTATATTATTAAAACTGATTATTCCCGGGGACAGGCGCGACGCGCCGCGGAGAAGCTTTTAGGCCTGAATGCGGACGCGCCTACGGCTATCTTTGTGGCCTCGGATTCTATGGCCCTTGAAGCGGTAGCCGTAATTAAGGAAAAAGGAAAAAGGGTCCCCGAAGACATTTCTATTGTCGGTTTTGACGATAACCCTTCCGCCCTCTACGGCCCGGTTTCTCTCACCACGGTCAGGCAGCCGCTGATTAAAATGGGGGAAGAGGCGGTAAGAGAATTAAATAATCTGATTAAAGGCAAAAAAGAAATTACCAGGGCAATGCTTCCGGCGGAACTGATAGTAAGAGACTCCTGCAAGGTGGTACAATAATTCGTTTTTGAGCTAACTTTATTTTCTCACTTTGAATAATTGCCTTCATTTAAATAAATTTCTCGCCATCGGCGTAGGAAGCCTTCCGCATACCCAGCCCGTAGATGCCTGCGAGTTAGTCTTCGGGTGTTTAGAAGGGCATATCCCCTTTTGGCCGCAGCTGCCCAAAATGAGATTCAGGGAAAATATGTACGCGCAATTTTCCGAGAACCTTCCCGGTCTTACCATTGACGAAGATGCTAGGGAAATATACATTAACACAGCCAAAGATACTTACGCGCGGGAATTAGAAGCGGCTTATGAACATTATTTGGCCGAGGATTTGGATTATTTTGCCATAACCGAAGATTACGCCGCGGGGCTCTACGAATTTATCCGCCGTCCGTCTTCCTCCGGCCTTCCATTTATCAAAGGGCAGGTCATCGGCCCGATAAGTTTCGGCCTTACCGTAACCGACCAGAATAAAAGGGCCAGCATCTATAATGAAGAATTCCGCGACTGCCTTATCAAGGTATTGGCGATGCGGGCAAGATGGCAGATTCGTAAGCTGCGGGGGGCAAGCGCCGGACGGCGGGATACGAAAATCATTATTTTTATTGATGAACCGTACCTGGTTTCTATCGGCTCCAGTTTCTTCGGCCTAAGGCCAGAGGCTGTGTCAGCATTGATTAGTGAGCTGGTTGAGGCGATACACAAGGAGGGGGCGTTTGCCGGGATTCACTGCTGCGGCAATACCGACTGGGGCCTGGTGTTAAAAACCGCGATAGACATCCTGAATTTCGACGCCTATAATTATCCGGAAACTATCTTTCTCTATCGCAGGGAGCTGGATAATTTTTTGGAAAGAGGCGGGGTGCTGGCTTGGGGAATCGTGCCTTCCTCACCCGATGAGGAGCTCCCCGGACAGGAGGCGCTCTTAGAAAAGATGGCAAGGCAAAAGGATTATTGCCTGGTCAGCCCTTCCTGCGGCCTAAGCGGCGTATCTTTGGAGAGGGCGCGAAAGGCGCTGGAGGCGGCCGCGGCTGTTGCCGAAAGATTGTCGGAGCGGGAAGAATGAATACTATTTATTGTGTATTCTAATGAAAACAAACACAAGATGTTGTATTTTTTCTTGACAGCATCTTTCCCTGCTGTTATACTCTAACGAAATGCGCGAGAAAATAAATTATATTAATGATGACTATATAGGAGGGTCCTATTTATGTCAGTAAAGCTTTCTGAAAATGCGCTTAAGGTCTTAGAGCGGAGGTACCTTAAGAAGGACGAGCGCGGACAGCCTCTTGAGACCGCGGATGAGCTTTTTGGCAGGGTGGCCAAGACAATCGCCGCGGTGGAAAAGATTTACGGCAAGAACGAATCACAAATCAAGGACCTGGAGAATAAGTTTTGCGAGATGATGAGTAATCTGGAATTTATGCCTAATTCTCCCACCCTGATGAATGCCGGCAGGGAATTGTCCCAGCTCTCCGCCTGTTTTGTGCTTCCTATTGAAGATTCTATGGAGTCCATCTTTGAGAGCTTAAAGGCCACCGCGATGATTCATAAAAGCGGGGGAGGGACGGGGTTTTCCTTTTCCCGCCTGCGCGCCAAAAACAGTAACGTGCTTTCTACCGGAGGCATTGCCTCAGGCCCGGTTTCCTTTATGAAGGTCTATGACGCGGCAACCCAGGCGGTGAAGCAGGGGGGGACCCGCCGGGGGGCCAATATGGGGATTTTGCGGGTTGACCACCCGGATATCCTGGAGTTTATCCGGTGC
>SCPY01000287.1 GCA_004299495.1 bacterium
TATCAATGCCCACGGTTCATCCACGCGGATGAATGATATCTTTGAAACCAGCGCGTATAAGATGGTCTTCGGCGATTACGCTTATAAATTGCCCAGCAGTTCACTTAAATCAATGATTGGCCATCCGTTGGCCGCGGCAAACGCCGTGGAGTTAGTGGTCTGCGCGATGATTTTTCAGAATAATATCCTTCCTCCGACCATTAATCAAGAAGAAAAAGACCCGCTTTGCGATTTGGATTATATTCCCAATGCCGCGCGTGAGAAGAAGGTAAATACCATTATCAAAACCTCAAGCGGTTTTTCCGGGATCCATTCGTCTTTGGTAATGAGGAGATATGAATAAAATCGCGGTTACCGGAATAGGCATAGTCGCCCCAAGCGGAATCGGAAAGCGCCCGTTCTGGGCGAATATTAAGGCGGGAAGGAATTTTATCAAGGAGATTATCCGCTTTGATGCCAGCCTTTACCCATCGCGCATAGCCGGACAGATTGATGATTTAGACGCCTATACCCACGTTTCAGAACGGCTCTTAAAAAAGATTGACGCCTTCTCGCATATGACTTTGATTGCCTCGGAGATGGCCATGCGGGACGCGGGAATAGATATTCAGAAGGAAGACCCGAATTTGGTAGGCATATTTTTAGGTAATGCCATCGGCGGATGGCTTTATGCCGAGACAGAATTGCGCGACTTATACCGGGAAGGCCGGGAGGGGGTTTCTCCGTATATGGCAAGCGCCTGGTTTCCCGCCGCGCCCCAGGGCCAGGTTTCCATTTATTACGGGATTAAGGGATTCAGCAAAACTATCGTCGCGGACAGGGCCAGTTCACTTATGGCGTTAGGCTATGCCCGAAAAACCCTAAGCAAGGATAAATTAAACCTTATCCTTGCCGGAGGAATGGAGGCGCCGGTTACTCCCTATGCCTTACTCTGCTGTAATACCTACGGCTGTTTATCTAAAAATAACGGAAATCCCCAAAGTGCCTATCGGCCGTTTGACAAAAAGCGCGATGGCTTTGTGATTGGCGAGGGCGCGGGAATAATTACGATGGAGAATGTTGAGCGGGCTAAGGCGAGGAAGGCAAATATTCAAGCGGTAATTTCCGGTTACGGCACAACCTGCGATGGCATTGACAGGATTGGTCCGGCAACTGACGGTAAGGAATTATCCCGGGCGATTCGGATGTCCCTTGATGACGCGAAGGTAAATTCGCGGGATATTGATTACATCAGCTTAGACGGCCTGGCTTGTGACGATTGGGATAATGGAGAGGTAGGCGCTATTAAGGAGGTGTTTGGCAATTACGCCAAAGATATCCCGGTAAGCTGCCCTAAATCTATGTTTGGAAATTTGCTCGGGGCATCGGGCGCGGTGGATGTGATTATCGCCATTCTGGCAATGGAGCATAATCTGGTGCCGCCGACCACAAATCTGGATACGCCAGCGGTAAATGGCTTAAACTATGCGGCAGGTTCACCGATAGAGCGTAAGATAAACAAGGCCTTGGTAATTTCCCGGGGCAGGGGCGGAATAAATTCGGCATTGGTGATAGAAAAACCATAAGGAGGAAAAATGAAAATCTTATTTGTAATGCCTAAGGTGGGCGCTTGGGCAACGCACGGAAAGCACGTGGCTCCCAATCAATTGTATACACACTGGGCGGCGTATGTGCGGGAAAAAGGGTATAAGGATGTCGCGGTATTGGATTGTAAGGCAATGGAATTATCCATGGATGAAATGGCCGCCCAGGTTAAAGCGAAAAATCCGGATATCGTGGTCTTAGGCGAACAGCTTCATTCATACGGCGGATATGCCGTAGTCTGGTATTTCAATGAGGCGGCCAAGAAAATCCGCCAGGCTCTTCCTAATGTGAAGATAATCTTCGGCGGCCTGTGGTATTCGGCAATGCCTACTGAAACCTTAAAAGACAACCCCGCCGCGGATTTTGTGGTAATGGGCGAGGAAGAGTGTTTTTGCGACTTGCTTGAAGCGATAGAGAAAAATAAGGATTTAAAAAATATAGGCGGAGTTACCTCCAGGATAAACGGCGAGATTGTGATGGGCCCGTATAAAGCCCTGCAGCAGGATTTGGATGCCTTGCCTTTACCGGCATACGACTTGTTTCCTATGGACAAGTATGTGGGGCATACTCACTGGAAGCCGTTTGTGGATATGGTCTCATCGCGCGGGTGCCCGTCTGCCTGCACCTTTTGTTATGAATGGGACCAGTATGACCCGCGCTCGCCATCCGATTTCCTTAAATGGCGCGCCAAAAGCCCAAAGAGGGTTATTGAAGAATTGGAGATGCTGCATAAACAATACGGGGTAAAGGTAGTGGTGCTCCAGGATGATAATTTTAATGTCAACCCGGAGAGGGTAAAGGAATTCTGCGAGCTGAAGCTGGAAAGGAATATTCCCATCAAGTGGGTTTCTCTCGGCAGGGCGGTTGACTGGGTTAACTGCGAATCCATCCTTCCTTTAATGAAAAAGGCGGGGCTTTTTATCGGTGTTTTCGGCATTGAGGTTACCACGCCCGAGGAATTAAAGAAAATCGCCAAAGGCATCACTATTGACCAGATCAAAAAGACCATTGATATCCTGCGGCGCAACGATATCGCCGTGGTGGCGGATATTATGATGGGATTTGATTATGACACAGAGGCGATTATCAAGCAAAGATATGAGTTTACCGATGAGGTTGACCCGGATATCCTCTGGATCGGCTATGTGACCCCGGCCCCGAATTCCCCGATGTGGAGAATCGGCATGAAGAAGAACTGGATTAATCCCGCGAAGATAGACTTTAGGGATTGGGATTTTCTGCATCCGGTTATGCCTACGGATCACCTATCAATTGAAGATTTGGGCAGATTGGGCTCCTGGTGCATGAGGGAGTTTTTCTCTAAGCCGGGAAGGATCAACCGGATTATGGAAAGCAATTTTGATATCCTGGCCAAGCTTTGCTTTCAGGATGTTATGGCGGGAGTAGGCAAATGGGAGGCAGGGGCGACCAAAGGGGAGCACCATATTTAGTGTATAGTTGATAGCGTATAATTTATAGCTTAAGAGAAGGATATGGAGGTTGGAATGGAAGCAAGGGAAAAGGTGAGGGAAACATTAATTAACCTTTTAAAATTAAAACCGAGCGAAGTGCAAGATGACGCGAAACTCTGCGATGGGGTGGGGGTAGATTCTACCGAGATGGTTGAATTTGTTATTGCCTTGGAAAAGGCATTTTGCATCAAATTCAGCCCCAAGGAAATCACCAAGTTCTGCTCGGTGAATGATATTGAGAAGATAATACAGCCAAAGTTATCTTCCTTGGCAGCAAAATAAATATAAACTTTGCCGCAAAGATGCAAATTATTGACTTAAGTCTGCCTATTGACGAAAAGGCCTTTGAGGTGCATCACGTTGAGATTGAGAGGGTTTCTCACAAGGACGGGGTTGAGAAATTCAACCGCGTGATTATGGGAAAAACCTTAAAAGGCAAGCTTCAATACCTCTTAGGCAAGCGCATCCTAAAGAAAGAAGACCTCCCGGATGAGGAATTCCTTTCCCTTGAGGTCGTGCATTCTCCGGTGCATATCGGCACCCATCTGGATTATTCGTATCATTACGGGTCAAAGTCCGAAGGCAGGGCTTCCAAGACCGCCGAAGAAATCCCATTAGAGTGGTGTTATTGCGATGGGGTAAAGCTTGCGCTCACCCATAAAAATCCGGCTGAAACGATTACGGCCGGAGATTTAGAAGGCGCGCTGGGAAGAATTCATTATGCCTTAAAGCCGATGGACATTGTGCTCTTACATACCGGCGCGGATAAGTTTTACGGAAGCCCCAAATATTTTTCCGAATATCCGGGAGTGGATATTTCGGCAATAGATTATTTGCTGGATAGGGGCGTAAAGATTTTCGGCGTGGATACGATGGGCATTGACCGGCCGTATAGGTTTATGCTGAAAGAGTTTCTGGAGGAGAAAAAACCCCTGTACCCGGCGCATTTTACGGCCGAAAGAGAGAGTTTATCCATATAGAGCGCCTTACCAATTTGGAGAAGCTTCCGGATTTTGGTTTTAGGGTAGCCTGTTTTCCGGTTAAAATCAAAGGCACGGGCGCCGCTTGGAGCCGGGTTGCGGCAATATTTGAATAGGAGCGAAAAAATGGTAAAGTCAGTAACGCAAGAATTAGAAAAGATGATGGAATTCCCCAAAGAGGGAATTTTCAGCAAGGTTTTGGTAAAGACCAATATTTCCAATCATACGCTTCTTTGTTTGGCTAAAGGCACGGATATGTCTGAGCATACCTCAACCCGCGAGGCGGCTGTAACCGTGCTGAAAGGCAAAGGCACGTTTATTTTAAGGCGAAAAAAGATTAAGATGAGGCCGGGGGTATTTATCTTTATGCCTAAGAACGCTCCCCACTCTTTAAGCGCGGACGAGGATCTGGCGATTTTGCTGTCTTTGGCGGGTAAAGCATAGGAGGGGGGAATGGGGCACACCTGTAATTCATTAGCCATCAATGCGCCGTATGAGAAGATTTTTGATATTTCTAACGATATCCCGCGTTGGACAGAATTGTTCGGCGGAGAGTATAAGAAGGCGGAAGTGGTTAAAAAAGAAGGTAATAAAATTACCTTTCGCCTGACCGATGACGAAGGAAAGTCCTGGCAGTCCTGGCGACTGTTATTTAAGGATAACTATTTTGCCTATGCGGAAAGAGAAGAGCCGAAATTCCCCTTTAAGTATATGAAGATTATCTGGCTCTATACCCCAAAGCCGCACGGAACAGAGTTAACCTGGATTCAGCATTTTGAGATGGATGAAAAAGCGAAATTCAACGACGAGCAAGTTGAAGGCTTTATCAACAAACATTCCAAGGTAAACCTAAAGATTTTCAAAGAGGTAATTGAAAAAGAGTGCCAGAAAACAAGCGCCGTAAGATAATCTTCGCCCTCTTGTGGTTTGAGGGCGCGGTGATATCATTTAATACCGCCTGTATAGCGGCAGTTATTCCGGCAATCTCCAGGGATTTGCATAAGGATAGTTTTGAGATTGCCAGGGTAATTTCTTTCTATATGATTCCCTATGGCGCGGCCGCGCTTATCTACGCCCCTTTAGTAAAAAGATATTCAATTAAGGTAATTAAAATTTTTTGCCTCTGCGTGTTTACTCTGGCAAGCTTAATCGGAGGCTTGAGCACTTCGGTGAACATGCTTTTTTCAAGCCGTATTTTAGCCGGGATTGCCGCCAGCGCCACCACTCCTGTTGCCCTTATCTTAATCGGAGAGCTGGCTTCAAGGGAAACGCGCGGCAGGATGATCGGGGCTTTTTTTAGCGCTACCTTTCTGGCTTCTTTCGCGGGAGTGTTCTTGAGCGGAGTCTTGCCCTGGAGGCAGTTATTTATCCTGCCGGCAGTTTTGGGCGCGGTAAACCTGATTTTAGTGGCTTTTTTATTTGATTTTAAGCCCAAGGTATCATATGATTACGAGATAAGCTATTTAAAAGTGCTTAGAGACGCGCGGATAGCCAGGATATTTATGTATATCTTTATTCTTAGCATGGCCTATCATGGGATATATAATTGGTTAGGGGTATATTTTTCTCAGCTTAGCTTCAGCCAGATTCAAATAAGCCTGCTTTTAAGCATCGTTGGTTTTAGCGGAATATTCGGCCAGCCTTTTGGCGGCTGGGTAACGGATAAAAAGGGAAGGATTTTTGCCGCGACATTAGGGTTAGGCGGCCTATCCTTGGCGACACTCTTATTGATTAAACCTTTTTCGTTTTACTATTTGGCATCTTTGCTTCTAATCTTTGGAATAAGCTGGACAATGAATCATAACGCGGTCTCAACGGCCTTGACGGATTTTCCAGACGCCTTGCGCCCGGAATTAGCCAGCTTAAACAGCGCGGTGCGTTTTTCAAGCGGAGGGCTGGGGGTTTCTTTGGCAGGGATATTTATGCAGAGAAGCTTTGGTTTTAGTTTTTTGGGTTTAGGGATAATTATTTTAGCCTTGGCAATTGCCTCAAATAGAATTTTAAAAGCTGCTTAGGATAACTGATTTATCGTGGGAGGAAAACAATGTCGGATTTAAAAGGAAAAACAGCGATTGTGACCGGGGCAAGCCGCGGGATTGGTAAGGCCCTTGCGCTAACCGCTGCTGGCTTAGGGGTTAATGTGGTGATTGCCGCGCGGGGCGAAGGCCCGCTTAAGGAAACAGCGGATGAAATCCGCAAGAAATACAAGGTTGAGGTTTTGCCGGTTGCCTGCGACGTAACCAAATTGGCCAATTTAGAGAATTTAGTGAATAAGGCCAAGGAAAAATTCGGCAAGGTAGATATCCTCATCAATAACGCCGGAGTCTCCAGCCAGTCCCCTTTTGAGAAGCAGCCTATTGAAGATTTGGAGAAGCTTGCCTTTACCAATTATTTAGGTTATGTGCGGCTGATCCGCCTGCTGATAAACGATATGATAAAAAATAAATCCGGGGCGATTATCAATATGGTTTCGGGTTCAACGCTGTGCGATCCCGTACCCAGAAATTTTGTGGTCTATAGTTCGCTTAAAGTCGGACTGCGCGCGTTCTGTAAGGGATTATTCTGGGAAATGCGCGATTACGGGATAAAGGTAACCTCAATTTTACCCGGGGTAACCGATACGGATTTAACCGGAAAGCTTAAAGAGGTAACCGCGGATACCTCGCGGCTGATGACCACAGAGGCGATTGAGAACGCGGTCAGGTTTGCGCTGACTGTTCCGGCAAATGTCTGCCCTCTGGAGATCGCGGTGATCAATCAGCAGACGCCCTGGACCGCTCCGGTGATACCTTTTAAGCAGGAGCATCCTGATAAATAAAGCGCGGGTCCTGCCAGGGGTATGTCTTCGCAGGGACGTTCGGCTTGCTCCTGCGGCAAGCCTCGCTCGGCGAAAATTTTTGCACGCCTCACTGTCGCTCGGCGGCCAAGCTGCAAAAATTTCCGGACGCCCTGCTCAAACATACCCCTGTCACCCGCGCTAATATAAAAACTGCTTAATATTAACGGTTTTAAGTGGAGGTGACAGTGGATAAAAGAGATGAAAAGGACCTAAAGGAGCGTTATCTGGTTTGGCTTTATAAGACGACAAAAGAGGCGTTTGACAGGTATGAGCGTAAATTTACCCAGCTGGAGATTGATGAATATATCCTGCTGGAAATGGAAAAAGAGCTAAAAGGCGCGTACCTGCCGCAAGAGAAGAAACCTCTGGAGAAGCTGGTTAATGATTTCCGGAATTATATTGCTGAGAAAGAAAAGGCCTGCCTTAGGCTGAAATATAAGGGAAAGAAGATTGACCCGGAGTTTATTTTCCTGGATGTAAAGCTGGAATCAATAGAAAAGGCGATTATACGGGAATTAGGCAAGGAGCAATTGGAGAAGATAAAGGCCGCCTGCCACGAGGAGATGCTCAAGAGGATTATAGAAGAAAAACAGGAGCATAGGTTGAACTGATGCCGGGAATAATCATAGACGCACACAGCCATTATTTGCCGGAAGAAATTATTAAGACTTCCTCATTTTATCATGCCGGATGGATGGATATTGAAGGCCAGCTTAAGATGATGGAGGAATCCGGTATTGATAGGGCGGTCTTGAATTACCCTACCACCGACGCCCACATAAAACTAAGCGATGAAGAAAAGGCCTGCAGGATTTATAACGACGGTTTAGCCAAGATTTTAAAGAAATATCCCCATAAATTTATCGGCCTTGGGATTTTGCCTATTGGCGATAAGGAAAAGATGCTTTTTGAGTTTAAGCGCTGCGTAAAAGAATTAGCTATCAGGGGAATATCTTTAGCCTCAAGCTATGGCGGCGTATATCTCGATGATAAACGTTTTTATCCTTTATACGAGGAGGCCCAAAGGGAGAAAGTGCCGATATTCGTGCATACCCAGACTATCAATCCTATCGGCTTTGAAAGGGTGGATGACCCCTTGCTTACCCCGGTAGTTGAATATATTTTTGATATGACCATGTGTGTTTCTAAAATGATGATGTCGGAGGTTTTCAGCAGATTCGCGCAAGTAAAATTTATCTTTGCCCACTTCGGCGGGGTTTTACCTTTTTTAAAAGACAGGTTTGACACGGTCTATACAATGCTGCGCTTGCGCAATATCGTTAAGGATTTAGGCAGGGCCCCTTCTGAAATTCTAAAGAATATCTATTGCGACACCAGCGCGGTTAAATCTAAAGATATACTGAAGATGGCGCTGGATATGTTTGGCCCGCAGCGGCTGTTGTGGGGTTCGGATTATCCGGCTAACAAGGATATCGCGGGCGCTTTAAATGCGGTTAATGAGCTTGAGATAAGCCGGGAGCAGAGGGAAAAGATATTAGGAAAGAATATGCAAGATATTTTTGATTTACAGTTAACCGTATAGATTAAGGGAGGAGAAGGAAGCTATGCAGATGCAAAAAGAGATTCATTTGACGGGCCGTGATTTAACAGGGATGGTGCAGTTAAGGCCCCAGGATGTGGGAAAATACGCCATTGTGCCGGGCCCTAAGGACAGGCTTGAAGTATTGCTCAAGAAAATAGAAAATCCGGTGAGGAACTTTTCCTTTATGGAATATACGATGTATACCGGAAGCTATTCAGGCATTAAGCTCACCGCCATAAACGGAGGAAGGTTTTCCGCCGATACCGCCATAACGAGTGAAGTTATGTGCAATGCCCAAATCCAGAATATCATCCGTATCGGTACCTGCGGCGCCTTGGATGAGAATATCAAAGTCGGAGATTTGGTAATAGCGGACAGCATAATCCGGGGGGATGGGGTTACGCCGTATTATGTAGAGAGTAATTTTAAGACTGCCGCGGATAAGAAAATCGCCGATACCTTAGAAAAAGCGGCCAAAGATTCAGGTGCTAATGTCCATCGTGGATGCGTCTGGACTAC
>SCPY01000288.1 GCA_004299495.1 bacterium
ACCTCAAGAGATACTCCCCTTGAAATAAGATACTTTGCCGTTGAGGCGGCTATCTTTATCATATATTCGGCAACGCTCTCTTTTCCTTCTCCGATATTCCCGTCTTTCTGCAGATTCAATATCATAGTGGCGCTAAAGAAACTTTGCTTCTGAAATTGCTTGACTATCAACCTGTTTCTTCGCGCCGTGGAAATCCAATGGATTTTTTTTATGGGGTCACCGTCTTTATATTCTCTCACGCCAAAGAATTCGTCTTCGTCAGCGTTTGACCTGGTAGTTTCTATTCCGAACCAGGGAAGCATTCCTTTTCTTAACTCCGGGAATTTCCTGATGGCAAAGGTCTTTGGGTACACGTGGAGTTCTGAATATACGGGAAAGGTTTTTTTAAAGAAAAACAGGCCAAACAGGTCAAAAAAATAAACTGCAAGCGGGCCTACCATATATCTGCCCCTCAAGAAGCAGCGGCAATTATAATTTAAGCTCAAAAAAGATTTCGGGCCTAAAAATTCTATTAAAATCAGCTTCTTCTTCTCCCCCCCCTCAGCGCAAGGCAGATAATCCTCCAAAACCAAGTTAAAGAGCGGCAGAAAACTATTATTCCTGATTGACGCCGCTATACCCAAAGCATCCTCTTCCTCAATCTTACGCATAATATCCCTATTCAGATTGAGATTTGCCATAAAATATACCGCCGCAATCCAGATTAAATTACATACCGCCAGAGAAACTAAGAACCAAAAGAAAAAGTGTAAAAATGATATGGATGTCCGCGCGCCGATTATAAAACTGCCTGCAATTATCAAAAAGAGAAAAACCCACTTTTTAAAGAATAATTTAATCATATATATTCTATATTTATGGAATGGGGGTAGTTCTCAGCAAATCGGCGATTGCGTCTTCAGGCACCCTTCCGGTAATGGAAACCTTTGGCTGCAAGACAATCCTGTGTTTTAATATCCATGGCGCGAGTTTCGCTACGTCATCGGGAACCGCGTAATCTCTGCCTTCAAGGAGGGCCCAGGCGCAGCTTGCCTTCATCAGAGCGATTGAAGCGCGGGGGCTGGCTCCTAATTTTATCTCATCTTTTTTCTTACGCGTGGCGGAAACTAAACGCACAATGTATTCCAATACATGATTTGATATTTCAATATTTTTTACCCGTTCCTGCAGGCTTAAAACTTTCTCCAGATCCATCACCGGGCTGATAGTTTCAATGGGGTGCGTTACTTTTTGCCCGGAAATAACTTTTACTTCTTCTTCTACGGATAAATAACCCATATTTATCTTCATCAAAAACCTGTCTACCTGTGCTTCCGGAAGCGGGTAAGTCCCTAAATGCTCTATGGGGTTTTCAGTGGCTATTACCACAAAAGGCTGATGCAAAGGAAAGGTTGTCCCGTCTATGGTAACCTTATACTCCTGCATACATTCAAGGAGGGCGGATTGAGCCCTGGGTGTGGTGCGGTTGATTTCATCCGCTAAAAGTAAATTTGTAAATACCGGACCTTTTCTGAAATCAAACTCTCCGCTCTTAGGGCTGTACACAAAACCTCCGGTGACATCTGAAGGAAGGAGATCTGGGGTAAATTGGATCCTCTTGAAATCAGCGCTTATGGATTTAGCTAAAGCCAGAGCAAGCATTGTCTTTCCCAGGCCCGGGGCATCCTCAATTAATATATGCCCGCTGGTAAGCAGCCCTACAACTAATAATCTCACGGTCTCGTCCTTGCCTACAATTACTTTATTTACATTTTCTATTAAGTACCTCAGATCTTCGCCCGCCATATTCCGCCCCTCCTTCCAAGTTTAGCCCCTATCTCAATTTGATAATTATACCATAAGCCAGCGCCAGCGCCAAACATCCAAGCGCGAAGATATCGCCAACAGCCGAATAAAGGCTCCTTCCTTTATCCAAAATAATGGTTCCCGTCTTAATCCCGGATATAAAAATATCCTTATTGTTTTCATAAAGCGTATCGGTTATCCTGCCGCGCGTGTCTATAATGCAGGAGACGCCGGTGTTTGCCGAGCGCGCGAGCGGCACCCTGTTTTCAATCGCCCTGAAAACCGAAGCCGACAGGTGCTGATAGGCCGCCCAGCTTCTGCCAAACCAGGCATCGTTAGTAATATTCACCAGGAAATCCGCGCCCTTATTTACAAAGCCGCGTGACAGTTCCGGGATGGTATCCTCAAAACAGATAAGCACGGCAAATTTAGCGGATGGCGCCTGCCGGCTGGACAGGCGGGGATGCGAAAAAGCGGATAGTTCAAATAAGGTATACTCTTTTCCCGCGGTAAAGTCGCCTATTGGAACGATAGTTTCCAGGAATGGGAAGAGCTTCTTTAGAGGGATATACTCGCCAAAAGGAACCAGATGCAGCTTATCATATCTTGCGGATACCTTACCTTGCGCGCCTATCAAGAGAGCGCTGTTAAAATATTCTTCTTTTTGCCTTACCGCGGACCCAAATAAGAGAGGAATATTTGTTTCCTTGGCCAAAGAAAAAATGGCCTGGGATATCCAGTCATCTTTGCCTTCCCCTAAAAATCCGGGGCTGGATGCCTCGGGCCAGATAATCAAATCCGGTCTGTCCCGGGAAGCAAGTTCGGTAAGTTTTTTATATCTTTCCAGAATAAATGTTTCAGCGCCGTAAGCCCATTTGAGCTCCTGGGGAATATTGCCCTGGACCACGGAAATTTTAATTGATGCTGCTTGCCGGCCAAGCGCTGATGCCGGATAGAGCCTTAGAAAACCGTAGCTTAGGGCGGATAAAAGGCAAAAAAGAGAAAGAAAGAATGCTCTGCTGGTTCCTTTAATCAATTTCCAAACTACCACATTCATCATCATCACCAGAAATGATACTCCATAGGCTCCGAATAAATCCGCAATCTGGATTACGGGAAGGTTTAGATACTGAGAATAGCCCAAAAGAGCCCAGCCAAAGCCGGTCAGCATATGGGAGCGTAGGTATTCAAGGGTAACCCAAAGACAGGGAATAAAAATAAAGCGGATAATGGATGAGGAAGAGCTCCTGCCTGCCGGGCAGTCAGGAATAGTAATTCCAAAAATTCCGAAATATAAGGCCAGATAGAGAATAAGAAGAATCTGGCCTAACAAAGTAACATTAATCAACCAATAAATAGCGATCGACCAGAAAACTATACCGGTAAGATAAGAAAGAATAAATGCTCTTGCCCGGGATTTATACTGAATTGCCAAGAATAACGGCACAAATCCAAACCAGGCAAACAACCACAGCTTACCGTTACAAAAAGGCAGACTGAGGAGAATTCCCGAAAGAATACTAAAAAGAATTGATTTGCTTAACGGAAGCTGGTGACCGGTGACTGGCGACTGGCGACTCTCTTTCATCTACCGCAACACTTCTTATATTTCTTTTGGCTTCCGCAAGGGCAGGGGTCATTGCGTCCGACAACGATATGTTGTTTTTGGGCAAGAGTCGCGGGCGCAGACTTCTTAGCAGGCTCTTCCCTGGCAGGTACACCCTGAGACATATCAAATCTCTCGGCCTCAGGATGAATAAAGGATTGAGCAGCCGCTGTAAATACTCCTTTTACCTCTTTTATTTCTCGTCTTAGCTCAATCTTAAAAATACTGTCCACAATATCATTTTTTATAGAATCTTTCATCCGTTCAAACATCTCAAATGTATCACGCTGGTATTCAACCAGGGGATCCCGCTGGCCGTAGGCGCGAAGCCCGATGCCTTCGCGCAAGGAATCCATGGCGTACAGGTGGTCTTTCCACTTTGAATCCACCACCTGAAGGCAGAGCATCCTTTCCAGATGGCGCATTGCCTCAAGGCCGGCGGACTGCTCCTTTAAATCATAGATGGCGGATATCTTTTCATATACCTCGTCAATTATCTCCGGATAGTCTTTTTTATCAAATAAATCCTGCGGCATTTCTAAAGAGAAATTACTTTTAAGCCAATTGCCAAAAGCCGGCGTATCCCACTGATGCCTTGAGGCCTCAGGAGAAATATAGAAACGGGCGTTTGCTTCAATAACTTCGCGGGCCATTCCCAATACCAGGCCTTTTAGATTCTCGCCCTCTAATACTAAGCGGCGATCTCGATAGATGACCTCTCTCTGCTTATTCATCACGTTGTCATACTCTAAAAGTTGTTTTCGTATCTCAAAGTTATGCTGCTCCACCCTCCTTTGGGCAATCTCAATGGACTTGCTCACCCAGGGATGCTCAATCACCTGCCCCTCTTCTAACCCCAGGCGGCTCATAATCCCGACTAACCGCTCCGAGCCGAAAAGGCGCATCAGGTCATCCTCTAAAGAAACATAAAATCGGCTTGAGCCGGGATCGCCCTGCCTGCCCGCGCGGCCGCGCAGCTGGTTATCAATGCGCCGCGCCTCATGGCGCTCGGTGCCAATGACATGCAATCCTCCTAAATCCACTACTTTTTTATGCTCTTCCTCAGCCTCTTTTTTGTATTTACCGATAAGGTTTTGGTATTCCGCGGGATAATCTTCATCTCCCAAAGAAAGCCCTTTCTGCTTCAGGATGCTCTTTACAACAAAATCCGGATTTCCTCCCAAAAGTATATCTGTCCCGCGGCCCGCCATATTGGTAGCTATGGTTACACCCTTATACCTGCCGGCCTGAGCCACAATGCTTGCCTCCATCTCGTGATATTTTGCGTTTAGCACCTGATGCGCCACGCCTTTACGCTTAAGCATCTCCGCGAGGATTTCGGACTTCTGAATGGAGATAGTGCCGACTAACACCGGCCTGCCCTGATTGTAGCACTCCGCGATCTCTTCTACCGCGGCGGCAAACTTCTCCTTCACCGATTTATACACCCGGTCGGCAAAATTAGCGCGGGTAAGCGGGCGGTTGGTGGGCACCGAGACAACATCAAGAGCATAAATCTCCTTAAACTCCGCGGCTTCCGTCACCGCGGTGCCGGTCATTCCGGAAAGCTTCTCATACATCCGGAAATAATTCTGAAAGGTAACGGTAGCCAGGGTCTGGTTTTCCCGTTCAATCTTTAGCCCCTCCTTTGCTTCTACCGCCTGATGCAGTCCGTCTGACCAACGCCTTCCCGGCATTAAACGACCGGTAAACTCATCCACAATAATTACCTGTCCGTCCTTAATCACATAATCCACATCCCGCTTATAGAGATTGTGCGCGCGAAGCGCCTGGAGCAGGTGAAGGCGGTAATCCATAGTTTCAATTTCATGAAGATTATCTATCCCAAGCAATTCGCAGGCCCTCGGCTCGCCTTCTTCGGTAAGGCTTGCGGTGTGCGCCTTTTCATCCACCATATAATCATATCCTTCGCCGAGATTTATTCCTTTATATTTCGCCTCAATCTCATCCTTTTCTAAGATAATCCTCCCTTTTAGCTTGGGGATGATTTTATCAATCTGGTAGTATTTATCCGTAGATGCCTCTGCCGGTCCGGAGATAATCAAAGGCGTCCTAGCCTCGTCAATAAGGATAGAGTCCACCTCATCCACTATTGAATAATAAAACGGCCGCTGGACCATATCCTCCTTTGCCACCACCATGTTGTCGCGCAGATAATCAAAGCCAAATTCGTTATTGGTACCGTAGGTGATATCGCAAGCATAAGCAATCCTTCTTTGTTCAGGGCTCATATCGTGCTGAATGACCCCCACGCTAAGCCCTAAGAATTCATAAATCGGGCCCATCCACTCCCGGTCGCGCCTGGCCAGATAATCGTTTACCGTAACTATATGCACACCTTTGCCTAAAAGCGCGTTCAGGTACGCCGGCAGTGTCGCTACCAAAGTCTTACCCTCACCGGTGGCCATCTCGGCAATCTTACCTTCATGCAGGACTATCCCTCCGATAAGCTGAACGTCAAAATGGCGCATATTGACAGCGCGCCGGCCTGCCTCGCGCACACAGGCAAAGGCCTCGGGCAGGATCTCCGCGAAAAGCTCGTTGCGCAGCGCTTTAAGGCGCGCTTTCAGCCTGTTCTTTTCCGCGCTTGAGGCGGATTCCCGGATTTGCGCATCCAGCGAAACCGCCTGCTCTTCACATAGCTTCAGATTCTCTGCTAACCTCTGCTTAAATTCCCCTGTTTTACCCTTTAGCTGGCTGTCGGAAAGCCCCCGCATCCCGGGCTCTAGGCGGTTTATCTTATCCACTAAAGGCCTTAAGCGTTTGATCTCCCGCTCATTCTGCGAACCGATTATCTTTTGGGTAATAAATTTAAGCATGTTTTTTCCGCATCCTCAAATACGCCTCAATGAATTTATCAATCTCGCCGTCCATTATCGCCTGGACGTTTCCCGTCTCGTATTCGCTGCGGTGGTCCTTGACCATGCTATAGGGATGCATCACATAAGAGCGGATTTGGCTTCCCCACTCAATCTTCTCTTTTTTGGCGTATTGGCTTTTGAGCTTTTCTTCCTGAGCCTTACGCTCCAGCTCATAAAGGCGCGCCTTTAAAATATTCAAGGCCGTCTGTTTATTCTGATACTGCGAACGTTCATTCTGGCATTGCACCACTATCCCCGTAGGCAGATGGGTGATCCTTATGGCGGTATCTAATTTCTGCACGTTCTGTCCCCCGGCCCCGGACGAACGATAGGTATCAATCCTCATGTCCTTATCCTCAAGCTTAATCTCAATCTCTTCCTTTACTTCAGGGATTACGTCTACCGAGGCAAAGGAAGTATGCCGGCGCTTATTCGCGTCAAACGGCGAGATGCGCACCAACCGGTGCACCCCGGATTCTCCCCTTAAATATCCGTAGGCATAAGGCCCTTCCAGAAGCAGGGTTACATTTTTTACGCCTGCCTCTTCGCCATCTAATATATCGACGGTTTTCACTTTATAGCCCTTGCCTTCGGCGAAACGGCAATACATCCGCATAAGCATGCT